>JBBKVZ010000018.1:0-23848 GCA_037968715.1 Pseudomonas sp. | reverse complement strand
GCCAGGGCCACCACGCGCTCGAAGAAGTCCAGCTCCACGCATTGTGCGGTGGGGTTGGAGGGGAAGCCGAGGATCATCATTTTTGGCTTGGGGATCGACTCGCGGATCGCCCGCTCCAGCTCGGCAAAGAAGTCCACGCCTGGAATCAGCGGCACCGAGCGCACTTGGGCGCCAGCAATCACCGCGCCGTAGATATGGATGGGGTAGCTGGGGTTGGGCACAAGCACGGTGTCGCCATGGTCCAGGGTGGCCAGCATCAGGTGTGCCAGGCCTTCTTTGGAGCCGATGGTGACAATGGCTTCGCTTTCCGGATCGATCTCGACTTCGTAGCGGTCTTTGTACCAGCGCGAAATAGCCCTGCGCAGGCGCGGAATGCCGCGCGACGTTGAGTAACCGTGAGTGTCTTCACGCTGGGCTACTTGCACCAGTTTTTCGACAATATGCGGCGGCGTGGGGCCGTCCGGGTTGCCCATGCTGAAGTCGATGATGTCTTCGCCGCGGCGACGCGCGGCCATCTTCAGCTCGGCAGTAATGTTGAAAACATAAGGGGGGAGTCGATCGATGCGCGCAAAGCGGCGCGGCGGACGTGAGTCAGTCATGTCTATCTCGCAAACGTAAGCGCCCGGAACCGTCCGAGCGACGTTGGCCAGTGTGCTGGCCAGGCGGCGAAGATAAGACGGCCGGGGTGCGGCTGTCCAGAGCAGTTGCCGTCAAACGCAGAGGTACAGCCATAGAAGCGGTTGGGCGCAACGCCAAAGCGGCAGGGTGCTGTATTGCACCTCTTTAGCTGCCCATAGGGTGAGGGAGATGGATGTCCTTCACGATACCCATCGTGGTTAATCAAGATTTATCGACGCTACGCGCCTTATCCCATCCTGCGCAAATTACCCCTTTAACCGCCGAGCATGTCGTGCATGGCGATGATTTGCTCAGCCACTTGCGAGAGTTTTTGCTGGCGGCTCATGGCTTGGCGGCGCATTAGGGTGTAGGCCTGCTCTTCATCGCAGCTTTTCATCTTCATCAGCAGTCCCTTGGCCAGCTCGATGCGTTTGCGTTCGGCTAACTGAGCATCGCGTGCCTGTAGCTGCGCGCGGAGCGCCTGATCGCTCTCAAAGCGCGCCATGGCCACATCGAGGATCGGCTGTAGGCGCTGGGCATGGATGCCCTCAACGATGTACGCGCTGACGCCGCTTTGGATCGCCTGACGCATGACGCCAGGGTCGTGTTCGTCGGTGAACATGACGATAGGTCGCGGTTGGTCGCGGCTGACCAGTACCACCTGCTCCATCACATCGCGGCTGGGCGACTCGGTGTCGATCAGAATCACGTCAGGACGAACCGCTTCGACGCGCTCGGGCAAGTCGATAGTCAGGCCGGATTCATCAATCACCTCAAAGCCGGCCTCAATCAGTGCCGCTTTGAGGCGTCCAACTTTTTTGGGTGTGTCATTGATCAGCAGAATGCGCAGCATATTAGCGACTCTCCTGCTGGGCGCTGATCGGGCCATCAGCCAGCGCGTGCAGGGCAAAGCTGCGGGCATAGCCAGCCGGGTCGTTGCCGTCCCATACCTGGCCATCGAGCAATTGGCTGCTGCGCATCTCGCTTGGTACGTCGATGCCGAGAGCCTCGGCAGCCTGTCGATAAAGCTCGAGTTGTTGCACTTGGCGGGCAACGGCCAGGTAGTCCGGGTCGTCGCGCAGCAGGCCCCAACGGCGAAACTGGGTCATAAACCACATGCCGTCGGACAGATAGGGTTGGTTAACCGCTCCACCTGCGTGAAAACGTAGTGGATGGACGTCTTGCCAGGCATGACCGAGGCCGTCCTGGTACTGACCGAGAAAGCGCGGCTGGATGGCCGAGAGTGGGGCGTCGACATACTCGCTGCCACTGAGCAGTTGCGCCGTGCTGCGTTGGTTTTCTTCACTCGCATCAATAAATCGACTGGCTTCCAGTACGGCCATGATCAGTGCGCGGGCGCTGTTAGGGTGCTGTGCGGCAAATTCGCGGGTGCAGCCCAAGACTTTTTCCGGATGATCCGGCCAGATCGCTTGGCTGGTGGTTAGGGTGCAGCCCATCTGTTCATCCACCGCCTGAGCACTCCAGGGCTCGCCCACACAAAAACCATCGATGCGCCGAGCCTTGAGGTGAGCGAGCATCTGCGGTGGCGGTACGACGACGCTGTCGACATCGGTAAGCGGGTGAATGCCCTGGCTGGCCAACCAGTAGTTCAACCACATGGCATGGGTGCCGGTGGGGAAGGTTTGGGCGAAGGTTAATTTTGCACCTGATTGGTGCGCGCGCTGCGCCAGTGCGCTGCCAGTGTTCACGCCAGCGGTTTGTAGCGCGGGCGAGAGGTTGATGCTCTGGCCATTCTGGTTAAGACCCATGAGTACGGCCATGTCCGTGCTGGGCGCACCACCGAGGCCCAGCTGCACACCATAGATCAGTCCGTAGAGGCTATGAGCTGCATCCAGCTCACCGCTCAGCAATTTGTCACGCAAGGTGGCCCAGGAGGCCTGACGCTGCAGGTTGAGGGTCAGGCCATGCTTTTCAGCGAAGCCCTGGGTGGCGGCTACGATAACGGAGGCAGCGTCGGTGAGGGCCATAAAGCCGATATTCAGTACCGGTTTTTCCGGGGCAGTGCTGCGGCTGATGTCGTGCTCATTCATGGTGCTTTACCTGTGGCCACACAAAAAGGTGCCGTACCGCTCGCGGCTACTGTTTGCGAGTGATACGACACCGTTGTCTAGTTGAACCGTTTCCGCCGTTGGAAAGGCTTTGAGCTAAACAAAGCAATGCATGTGCCAGCGCAGGTGGCAGGCCTCAGATACAACAAACCCCGCAGTGGCGGGGTTCGTTGTAGGGTTGGGCAGGCTTAGCGTTCTAGCATCTGCTTGACCGAACTTTGTGGGATTTGTTGTTTACGGCCCTCGCTGTCGGTGAACTCGATCATGCCAGTGCCTTTGTCCAGTTTCGGCTTGCCATCGCTGGTCAGTAACTGCCCGTCGGTGGTGCTGATGATGTATTCACTGCTGCAGCCGGCCAGGCTGAATACGCAGAGTGCGGCAATAATCCAGTGCTTCATGAGTCTCTCCTGATGGTCTTTGCTGCGTTACTGCGCCCATATAAACGGGAGCTTTTGGACTTTATGCGCTACAAGCCAGGCACAAAGAAAAGCCCCGCACGAGGCGGGGCCTTCTTTATACATGCAGCGTGATGCGTTGTTTCGTTAGGCTTGAACGACCGGGATGTTGGCGTTCGCAGCGGCTTCACGGAACTCGGCGATCTGATCGAAGCTCAGGTAGCGGTAAACGTCCGCTGCCATGGTGTCGATTTCCTTCGCGTAGACCATGTATTCCTCAACGGTCGGCAGCTTGCCAGTAATGGCTGCTACCGAAGCCAACTCGGCCGAAGCCAGGTAGACGTTGGCACCATCGCCCAGACGGTTAGGGAAGTTACGGGTCGAGGTCGATACCACAGTGGAGTTGGCCTCAACGCGCGCCTGGTTACCCATGCACAGCGAGCAACCTGGCATTTCCAAACGTGCGCCAGCTTTGCCGTAGATGCCGTAGTAGCCTTCCTCGGTCAGCTGATGCTGGTCCATTTTGGTCGGCGGCGACAGCCACAGGCGAGTCGGCAGGGAGCCTTCGACTTTTTCCAACAGCTTACCGGCAGCGCGGAAGTGACCGATGTTGGTCATGCACGAACCGATAAACACTTCGTCGATCTTCTCGCCCTGCACGCTAGACAGCAGACGAGCATCGTCTGGGTCGTTTGGCGCGCAAAGGATAGGCTCTTTGATTTCGCTCAGATCGATTTCGATGATTTCAGCGTATTCGGCGTCGGCATCAGCGGCCAGCAGTTGCTGATCAGCAATCCACGCTTCCATCGCTTGAGCGCGACGCTCAAGAGTACGTACATCGCCGTAGCCTTCACTGATCATCCAGCGCAGCAAGGTGATGTTCGACTGCAGGTACTCGGCAATGGCTTTTTCTGGCAGCTTGATGGTGCAGCCCGCAGCAGAACGTTCGGCCGAGGCGTCGGACAGTTCGAAAGCCTGTTCAACGGTCAGTTCGGTCAGACCTTCGATCTCCAGGATACGGCCGGAGAAGGCGTTGATTTTGCCCTTCTTCTCAACGGTCAGCAGGCCGTTCTGAATGGCGTAGTACGGGATCGCGTGAACCAAGTCGCGCAGGGTGATACCCGGCTGCATGGTGCCTTTGAAGCGCACTAGGATCGACTCAGGCATGTCCAGTGGCATTACGCCCGTGGCAGCAGCGAAGGCCACCAAGCCAGAACCGGCCGGGAAGGAAATACCCATTGGGAAGCGGGTGTGCGAGTCGCCACCGGTACCGACGGTGTCTGGCAGCAGCATACGGTTCAGCCAGCTGTGGATGATGCCGTCGCCAGGACGCAGGGATACGCCGCCACGGGTGCGAATGAAGTCTGGCAGCGTGTGGTGGGTCGTCACGTCGATCGGCTTTGGATAGGCCGCGGTGTGGCAGAACGACTGCATGACTAGGTCAGCAGAGAAGCCCAGGCAAGCCAGGTCTTTCAACTCGTCGCGGGTCATCGGGCCAGTGGTGTCCTGGGAGCCGACGGTGGTCATCTTCGGTTCGCAGTAGGTGCCAGGGCGCACGCCTTGACCTTCGGCCAGACCGCAAGCGCGGCCAACCATCTTCTGCGCCAAGGTGAAGCCTTTGGTGCTTTCGGCTGGTTGCTCAGGTTTCTTGAACAGATCAACTGGGCCCAGGCCGAGTTCGGCACGGGCTTTGTCAGTCAGACCACGACCAATGATCAATGGAATACGGCCACCGGCACGGACTTCGTCCATGAGTACCGGAGTCTTCATTTCGAAGGTGGTGATAACCTCATCGGTGCCGTGCTTGCAAACTTTGCCGGCGTACGGATAAACGTCAATCACGTCGCCCATGGCCAGGTTCGAGCAGTCGAATTCGATTGGCAGGGCGCCGGCATCTTCCATGGTGTTGTAGAAGATCGGTGCAATATTGATGCCGAAGCAGAAGCCGCCAGCACGCTGGTTCGGCACAAACGGAATGTCGTCGCCGAAGAACCAGAGTACCGAGTTGGTAGCCGATTTACGCGAAGAACCAGTACCTACAACGTCGCCAACATAAGCAACTGGGAAGCCTTTAGCTTTCAGTGCTTCCATCTGCTTCATCGGCCCAACAGTGCCAGGAGCGTCCGGGGTGATGCCGTCGCGCGCCATTTTCAGCATGGCCAGGGCGTGCAGTGGGATGTCTGGACGCGACCAAGCGTCAGGCGCCGGGGACAAGTCGTCGGTGTTGGTTTCGCCAGTGACCTTGAATACGGTCAGCGAGATTTTTTCAGCCAGTGCAGGGCGGTTCTTGAACCACTCGCCGTCAGCCCAAGAAGCTAGAACAGCTTTGGCATTGGCGTTGCCGGCTTTGGCTTTTTCAGCGACGTCGTGGAACGCGTCAAACATCAGCAGCGTGTGCTTGAGTTGCGCTGCAGACACTTCGGCTAGTTCAGCGTCATCGAGCAGTTCAACCATGGTGGCGATGTTGTAGCCGCCTTGCATGGTGCCCAGCAGTTCAACTGCGCGCTGCTTGGTGATCAGCGGAGTAACGGCTTCGCCTTTGGCAACAGCAGAGAGAAAACCAGCTTTAACATAAGCGGCTTCGTCTACACCGGACGGTACGCGATTGGTGATCAGGTCAACCAAGAAGGCTTCTTCGCCCGCGGGTGGATTTTTTAGCAGTTCTACCAAACCTGCAGTTTGTTCGGCGTTCAGCGGCTGGGGCACGATGCCCTGAGCGGCACGCTCTTCAATATGTTTGCGATAGGCTACGAGCACGGTTATTACCCTCATCAGTGGTCCCGGCCGGTTGTCCGGGACGCGGATCCAGAAATCACCGAACACATGCGTCGCACGACTTTTTGAGACGTTTGACCAAGGTTTCAGTGCCTCCAACAAGTAGAAGCTGTTTTCAAAGTTTTACGCCGCAAGGAAGGCCTGATGTTGGCTGCAATTAAGCGTGCGCGAGGTTCGGCAAACTTAACTACATATTCCTAACGGATAAGAGGAGCGGCTATTAGACCGTGTTGAGCAACCCGCAAAAATTGCTCAACGCCCCTCTGTCTGTGCTCGTGACGCTTTGAAAACAGCTTCTAGCGGACTTCGATGCCTATGCTAGGCACCTAAAATGGCTCGGTGATTCTACTGCAAGCTGGCGCTAAAGTTAAGCTGCAAAGCCAAGCGAAGCGTGGTTCCTGTTTGGACAAAAGGCTAAGATGGCAGTCGTTTTCAATTGCTGTGTCGTGACTCGCTATGTCCTCCCAACGCATCAAGACGCCTTGCGTCGGTCTCTGCTCCACGGTTTACGGCGATCTCGTTTGTCGGGGCTGCAAGCGTTTTCATCACGAAGTGGTGAATTGGAATCTCTACGGGGATGAGGCCAAACGCGCTGTTTTAAGCCGTTTAGAAGTTTTGCTCGTGCAGGTTATGCAGGGCAAAATTGCCGTGTTCGATGCACCACTATTGCGTCAGCAGCTTGAGCGGCGGGCAATTCGTTTTGCCGCGCAGCAGTCGCCGTATTGCTGGGCCTATTTGTTAATCGTGCGCGGAGCTCGGGTTATCACTCAGCTGAATGCATACGGTCTGGAGCTATTGCCCGAGTTTCGGCATTGCTCGCTGCTTGAATTGCGCGATGCTATTGATCGTGAGTTCTTTTTGCTTTCTGAGGCGCACTACGAGCGCTATATCGCGCCGCACTTCTTACGTTCGAGTGTGTTGTTTGAGGCGCAGTCGATAGACTCTTGATTCTCGAGTTTGCTGAGTGCTTGGTGTGTGCGCTGTGGCAGTTACTTAACCCGCCTGCGGCCGATTAAGTAACTGCTGCCCCTGGTTTTCGGTAAAACCTATGCTTAGCGCTGGGCAATCAAATTTTCCAAGTGGTCAAGTACGTCGTCAGGCTTGAGCACGAGAACATCGCTGTCCAGTGCATCCAAGATAACTTCGGCAGTATTGCCAATTAATGTGCCGGCGAGACCTTTGCGTGCCACTGTGCCGATAACCGTGAGCACAGCATTCAGTTTTTTTGCAGTGAACGGTATTAGGACGTCAGCAGGGCCTTCTTCAATGTGCAGGCAGTCAGGATTTAGCTCTAGATCGCACATGAAACTCTTGCAGTTAGCTTTGTAGCGCGCGGCAATAGTGTCTTGTAGCTGAAAGGTTGGATCTGCAGCGGACAGCATGGGCGACGGATGAGCGCTGAGAACATGCAATGTGCCTTGTGCCAGTTCGGTGATATCAAACGCGTAACTAATGATGCTGGTATGCAGCGCGCGATGGTCACCGTCAGCATTGCCGGCATCGACTGCAGCCAGCACGTTGCCGTTGGTCCAAGGTGTAGCCGACTTAACCATGAGCACGGGAACTGGGCTATAGCGCAGGAGTTTCCAGTCGCTAGGGGTTAGTACCAGCTTTTTAAGTGGGTTATCCGGCAGGTGCTGCTTGATGACCAGCTCGCAGCCCTCAGCCTGTTGCGCAGCAATAACGGTTTCATGCATGTTGTTCAGCCAGCTTTGCTGGGTGCTAACGCTGAAGCCTTCAGCGGTCAGGCTTTTTGCCAGCGCGTCGAGGTCTGCTTGGTGATCATGGGCTTTCTCGCAGACCAATAGATGCAAGTGCGACTGAGTCACGCCAGAAATGAGCTTGGCGCGTTTGAGGGCCAGGTTTTCTGCTAGGTGAGGTTGGATTACAACCAAAATACTGCGAATAGCCTGCATGATCCATCTCCCTGAGGGTGTTTGATATTGGAATTATTCTAAGTGAATTGTGTTGCGTGTTGCCTGATATATATCAACAACTGCCTGCCGTTTGACCGAGGTTAACCGTAGATAACACCGTATAATGTCTGGCTTTTATTACGCTGCCTAGCGCGGATTGTTGCTCGTTTTGACAGTGCTGCACGTGGAATCAAGGTATTCGGATAATGGCTGTCCTCTGAGGTGGCGCGTCAGCAGGGCGGTAACGGTGGCACATGTATGGCAATGATTTCTTTGGGGTGGTTATGAGTTTTCCAGATATTCAGCAGTTTCTTGGCTGTCAAACACCCTCTGCATGGGTGGCTGCTGCCCTGGCTGACCAAGAGACGCTATTGATAGACCACAAGAATTGTGAGTTTAAAGCGGCTTCTACGGCGTTAAGTTTGATGGCCAAATACAGCGGCCATGCCGAGATAACTGAGGCGATGCCGCGCCTAGCCCGCGAAGAGTTGGTGCATTACGAGCAGGTACAGCGCTTGATGAAACGGCGCAAGATTCTGCCGCGACCGCTCTCAGCCAGTCGTTATGCCTCAGGGTTACGCAAATTAGTGCGCACCCACGAGCCGTGTAAGTTGGTTGATACGTTGGTGGTAGGGGCGTTTATAGAGGCGCGCTCGTGTGAGCGCTTTGAGGCGCTTGCACCGCATCTTGATGATGAATTGGCGAAATTTTATTCGGGCTTACTGAAAAGCGAAGCACGGCACTTTCAGAAATATCTAAAGCTGGCCTATTTATACGGCGATGCAGTGGATGTGGATCGGGTGATCGAGAAGGTGCGCGCCGGTGAGCAAGAGCTAATCGAAACGCCAGATGCAGAGTTTCGATTTCACAGTGGCGTGCCAGCATTTTAAAAAACCGCGCAGTCGCCAAGGCGGGTGTGCGTTTTTGCCAGTTTTTACAGTGCGAATGGCGCTTGCTGGTAGCCGTTAGCATCAACTTGTAACGCCCAACCTTGCTGGTCCCAGTCGCCCAGAACAATGCGCTGTGCTGCTTGCTCGTTGACCAGTAATTGGTGGATTTTAGGTCGGTGGGTGTGGCCGTGAATCAGCGTGCGTACGCCATATTTAGCCATTATCCGTGGGACTTCTTCAGCAGTAACGTCGGTAATTGAGGAGGTTTTTTGCTGGGTTTGCACTTGGCTTTCTTTGCGCAGTTTGCGCGCCAGTTGCTGCCGCTTGGTCAGCGATAAATGATGCAGTATCCACAGGCTTACTGGGTTGCGCAGCAGTTTGCGCATGCGCATATAGGCTGCATCGCTGGTGCACAGGCTGTCGCCATGCATCAGTAGAACCTGTTCGCCGTGCAAATTGACCACGCATGGATCGTTCAGCAGGGTGCAGCCAGCTTGGCGGCAAAATGCTTGACCGAGCATGAAGTCGCGGTTGCCATGCATAAGGAATATGCGCGTGCCGCTGTCACTCAGTTCGCGCAGCGCTGTGGCAATACTCTGCTGAAAGGGACTCATGGCATCGTCGCCGACCCATACTTCAAAGAAATCACCCAAAATGTACAGCGCTACAGCACCGCGAGCGCGGTGCTGTAGGAACTGTAAAAACGCCCGGGTAATGTCCGGGCGTTGTTCTTCAAGGTGTAGATCAGAGATCAGTAAGATCACTCAACGATCTCTGCACGCTCGATGATCACATCTTCCAGCGGCACGTCTTGGTGACCGCCTTTAGAACCGGTGGCGACGGCTTTGATCTTCTCGACGATATCCATGCCTTCAACCACTTCGCCGAACACGCAATAGCCCCAGCCTTGTGCGGTTTTGGAGCTGTGATCGAGGAAGTCGTTATCTTTCACGTTAATGAAAAACTGGGCAGAAGCCGAGTGTGGCTCGTTGGTGCGGGCCATGGCTAGGGTGCCGACTTTGTTCGACAGGCCGTTGTCAGCTTCGTTTTTAATCGACGCGCGGGTGGCTTTTTCTTTCATGCCCGGCTCAAAACCACCGCCTTGGATCATGAAGTTGCTGATCACACGGTGAAAAATCACGTTGTCATAGTGGCCGTCTTGCACATATTGAGTGAAGTTGGCTGCTGTCAGTGGTGCCTTATCGGCAAACAAATTGATGCTGATAACGCCGTGGTTAGTGTGCAATTTGATCATGCTGGAGTCCTTCGTGAGGGTTGTTGATGATTTTTTGCTTATAAGGAGGGTGACGCAGCCTTGAGTATTTAAGGGCTAAATTACAAGCGTAGGGAGTAGATGGGTGTTTATCTTGAATATTTCAAGCCCTATCGGCTGGGCCGCAGCGCTTTGCGTCTGTTAGGGACTTGACGGGTTCGCTATCATAGTCACTTTGACTTAGTCGGCCTACCCAGGCTGTGCACCTGCATGATCAAGGACCCCATGAGCAAGCCTGAAATCCCAAGCGTTGCACCTGCTAATTTTCTCCGTCAGATCGTCCAGAGCGACTTGGACGCTGGTAAGCACACGAAAATCGTCACACGTTTTCCGCCTGAGCCCAATGGTTACTTGCACATTGGTCACGCCAAGGCGATTTGTGTGAACTTTGGCTTGGCCAAAGAGTTTGCTGGTGAATGCCATCTGCGCTTCGATGACACCAATCCGGCCAAGGAAGATCAGGAATACATCGACGCCATCAAGAGCGATGTGAAATGGCTGGGGTTTGAGTGGGCGGGCGAGGTGCGTTATGCCTCCAATTACTTTGATCAGTTGCACGATTGGGCGGTTGAGCTGATTAAAGCGGGCAAGGCCTATGTCGATGACTTGTCGCCAGACGAGGCCCGTGAATACCGAGGCAACCTCACCGAGCCCGGCAAGAACAGCCCGTTTCGTGAGCGTCCGCTGGCTGAAAACCTCGATCTGTTCGCGCGTATGAAAGCGGGAGAGTTCGCGGACGGTGTGCGTGTATTGCGCGCGAAAATTGATATGGCTGCGCCGAATATGAATCTGCGTGATCCGATTCTGTATCGCATTCGCCACGCTCATCACCACCAGACAGGTGATAAATGGTGCATCTACCCGAACTACGACTTCACCCATGGTCAGTCGGATGCCATCGAAGGCATTACCCATTCGATCTGCACTCTGGAGTTTGAGGACCACCGTCCGCTGTATGAATGGTTCTTGGCCCACTTGCCGGTGCCTGCGCAGCCGCGTCAGTATGAATTCGCCCGGCTCAATCTGAATTACACCATCACCAGCAAGCGCAAGCTCAAGCAGTTGGTGGATGAGAAGCACGTTAGCGGTTGGGATGATCCGCGCATGTCGACGCTGTCGGGCTATCGCCGTCGTGGCTACACGCCCGCGTCGATCCGCAACTTCTGCGACATGGTCGGCGTTAACCGTGCCGGTGGCTTGGTTGATATCGGCATGCTGGAATTTGCCATCCGTGATGACCTAGATGCCAGCGCCGCACGTGCCATGTGCGTACTCAAGCCGTTGAAAGTGGTGATCACCAATTACCCAGAAGATCAGGTCGAAATGCTCGAGTTGGCTCGCCATCCAAAGCACGATATGGGTGTGCGTCAGCTACCGTTCGCGCGTGAAATTTATATCGATGCGGGCGACTTCGAAGAAATCGCCCCGGCGGGTTACAAGCGTTTAATTCCCGGTGGTGAAGCCCGTTTGCGCGGTAGCTATGTGATTCGTGCCGATGAGGCGATCAAAGATGCCGAGGGCAATATTGTTGAGCTGCGTTGCTCGTACGACCCTGAAACGCTGGGCAAAAATCCTGAGGGTCGCAAGGTGAAAGGCGTGATCCATTGGGTGCCAGCGGCGGCTAGTATCGAGTGCGAAGTGCGCTTGTACGATCGCCTGTTTTGCTCGGCTCAGCCTGAGAAAGCGGAAGAGGGCGCGGGCTTTCTTGGCGATATCAATCCGAACTCGCTGCAGGTGCTTCGTGGCTGTCGGGCTGAACCATCGCTGGCGCAAGCGCAGCTTGAGGAGCGTTTTCAGTTCGAGCGTGAAGGTTACTTCTGTGTCGATTTGAAAGATTCCAAGCCGGGTCAGCCGGTCTTTAACCGCACCGTTACTCTGCGTGACTCCTGGGGCCAATAAAAAATCACCGATCAAATTGCTGCGCTCGACCATGCTGGGTTGAACAGCGGCTTGCCATGCTCATGTACAGCAGTACATTGCGCTTGCTTGCCACTGTCGCCCGGCCTGAGCTTCGCGCGCTGTTTTGAACGGCGCTTTTGGGGAAGAAAATGCTGTCGATTTACAACACGCTAAGCAAAAGCAAAGAAGTCTTTACGCCGCTGGAAGGCAACAAGGTGCGCATGTATGTGTGCGGCATGACCGTGTATGACTTCTGCCATTTGGGTCATGGTCGCAGCATGGTGGCCTTCGATGTGATCACCCGCTGGTTACGCCACAGTGGCTATGAGCTGACCTATGTGCGCAACATCACCGATATCGACGACAAGATCATCAATCGCGCCAATGAAAATGGCGAGGCGTTTGAAGCGCTGACCGAGCGGATGATTGCGGCGATGCATGAGGATGAAGCGCGGCTGAATATTCTCAAGCCGACTATGGAGCCGCGTGCCACCGAGCACATCGCCGGCATGCACGCGATGATTCAAGTCTTAATCGATAAGGGTTATGCCTACGCGCCAGGTAATGGCGATGTTTACTATCGCGTCGGCAAGTTTGTCGGCTATGGCAAGCTGTCGCGTCGGCGTATCGAAGACCTGCGCATTGGTTCGCGTATCGAGCCGGACGAGTCCAAGCAAGATCCGTTGGATTTCGTGCTCTGGAAAGCCGCTAAACCGGGCGAGCCGAGCTGGTCGTCGCCTTGGGGTGATGGTCGTCCGGGCTGGCACATTGAGTGCTCGGTGATGTCGACCTGCTGCTTGGGTGACACCTTTGATATCCATGGCGGCGGTAATGATTTGGAATTCCCGCACCATGAAAATGAAATCGCGCAAAGCGAGGCGGCCACCGGCAAACCGTACGCCAAGGCTTGGCTGCACTGCGGGATGATCACCATTAATGGCGAGAAGATGTCCAAGTCATTGGGTAACTTCTTCACCATTCGTGAAGTGTTAGAAAAATACCATCCTGAAGTGGTTCGCTACCTACTGATCGCTAGCCACTACCGCAGCCCGATCAACTACTCAGAAGATAATCTGCGTGAGTCTAAGGCGGCCTTGGAGCGCTTCTATAACGCCCTCAAAGGCCTGCCAGAAGCAGCGCCAGCTGCGGCTGAGGAGTTTGTTGCGCGCTTTACTACGGCGATGGATGACGACTTTAATACTGCCGGCGCGTGTGCGGTGTTGTTTGAGTTGGCGCGCGAAATTAATCGTCTGCGTGATAGCGATTTAGCCGCGGCGGCGGCCTTGGCGGCTCGCCTCAAGGTGCTCGCTGGGGTGCTGGGTATCTTGCAGCTAGAGCCTGACGATTTTTTGCGTGGCGATGCCATAGGTCGAGTAGATGTGCAGGTGGTTGATGCGCTTATTGCTGCCCGCTTGTTGGCGCGCAGCAATAAAGATTGGACCGCCTCTGATCAGATCCGAGATCAACTGAGCGCATTGGGGGTAATTTTGGAAGACAGTAAGGGCGTAACCAGTTGGCGTTTGGCTGACTAATCGTTCCTTAGCAAAAAAGGCCGCTTAGCGGCCTTTTTTGTGCGCGCCGGTATGGACTGCAGACATCGTCGGTACTACGAATCACTGGCTGGTCTGCGCTGGTGGCCTGCACCACCGGTGCGGCAACCTAAGCTTCTTGCGCAGGGTTGTGCCGCGTTAGTCGGCAATGGCTAACGCTGGAAAGTGCAGATAGAAGGTGGTGATGCCGTTGGCGCAGCTGCACTCAATTCGGCCCGAGTGTGCGGTCATGATGGAGCGGCTAATGGCTAGGCCCAGCCCGACGTTGCTGTGCCCTTCGCGGCGGGCAGCATCAACGCGGTAGAAACGGTCAAATAAGCGCGCTAGGTGTTCATCAGCAATGCTCGGTCCGGGGTTGCTCACGCTTAGTACAGTGCCCTGCGGTTGCTGCGTAATGTTCACCTGAATAGTCGCGCCGCTGGGCGTATAGCGCAGGGCATTGGACAATAAATTGGCGATGGTTCGATCGAGCATCAGCCGGTCGCCGTTAATCTGTCCGTGGCCTTGTAGCTGCAACTCGATGCCCTGTTCGTCGGCCAGCAGGCGGTAATACTCAAACAACTTGTCGACTGCGGCTTGCAGCGCGATGGGCTGGTGCGCGGGGATCAGCAAACCGTTGTCAGCCTTGGCCAGAAACAGCATGTCGTCGATCATTCGGGTCATGCGTTTGAGGTCATCCAAGTTGGCATATAGCACCTCTTGATAGTCCTCATTCGCGCGCGGCTGGGATAGCACCACCTCGGTCTGCGTCATCAAGTTGCTGACCGGGGTGCGCAACTCATGGGCGATGTCGGCAGAGAAGTTCGACAGGCGCATAAAGTCGTCGTCCAGTCTGGCCAGCATGGCGTTGAACGAGTTAACCAACGGCTGTAGTTCGAGCGGTGTGCTGTGCACCGGCAGCCGTGCATGTAGCGAGGTGGCCGAGATAGAGGAGGCCACTTGCGTGACCTGACGTAACGGTCGCAAACCACTGCGGGCGATCAGCCAACCCAGCCCGACACTGACCAGCGCGCTGATTAGCAAACCGATCCAGAACCAACGCTGCAAGGCGCTAAAAAAGCTCATGTGCGCAGTAATGTCGAGAATCAGCAGCACGCGCAGCGGTTTGCTTAGGCTGGGCACGCTGGCTTGCGCGCTCAGCCCGCGAAACATATGCCCTTGATCTTGCCACTGCCACAGCTCATTGCTGGGCGAGTCGCGCAATTGCTGTGGCAGATTGATCGGGCTGGGCTCGGCAAACAGCGCTACACCTTGGCTGTCGACAATGATCGCAGTGAGATCGCGGTGCGCGCCGAGCAGCGCACGTAAGCGTGGCTGCACCTGGGCAAACTGCTCGAGGCTGGTGAGTTCGGCGAGGATATTTTGGGTTGAGTGCAGCTTCTCGCTCAGGGTTTGCCGGTCTAGCTGCATAAAGTGATGCTGGCTGAGGCTGCCGAGGGTCAAACCAGCCACCCCCAGCACGGCCGTGACCGCGAGCATAAACAGCAGACTCAGGCGGGTGGTGAGGGACATGCGTTTCATGTGCTGGGTGGCTCTGTGGCGTCAATGAAATAGCCCATGCCGCGGGCGGTTTGGATCAGCTTGGGCTCGAAACCGTCATCAATTTTGGCCCGTAGCCGGCGAATGGCTACCTCGATAACATTGGTGTCGCTGTCAAAGTTCATATCCCACACTTGCGAGGCAATCAATGCCTTGGACAGCACTTCGCCGCGCCGGCGCAGCAGCAACTCCAAGAGGGCAAATTCCTTGGCAGTTAGCTCAATACGTTGCTCCGCGCGCACCGCTCGGCGTTTGAGCAGGTCGACCTCGAGGTCGGCAATCTGCAGTTGGGTGACGGTATGGCTGGTGGCGCCACGGCGCAGCAGGGTGCGCACTCGGGCGAGCAATTCTGAGAAGGCGAAAGGTTTGATCAGGTAGTCATCGGCGCCCAGTTCTAGGCCTTTAACTCGGTCTTCGACGCTGTCCCGGGCGGTCAGAAACAACACCGGCTGCTGTTGTCCTGCGGCGCGAAGTTGGCCAAGCACCTGCCAGCCATCCATGCCGGGCATCATTACATCGAGAATCAGCAGGTCGTAAGTGTCGCCCAAGGCCTGCTGTAAGGCGTCGTTGCCGGTATTCAACCAATCCACGCTAAAGCCGGCTTCACGGAGGCCTTGTTGCAAGTAGGCGCCGGTTTTCGGTTCGTCTTCGGCCAGTAAAATTTTCATCTGCAGCACTCACTTCTAGGTGGCTAGAGTGTGCCGACAATTGCCCGGCGCAACCAGCAACTGACAGAAATGTAATCTGCGCGTCGGTTGGTTGTAAGGCGGACTTGCTTAAAGTTGTGAGCAGAGCACGTCGTGCTCAACACACAATCTCGACAGGGGAATACCGCTGTTGGGTACCTAAGGTCTCATGGAGTTAGCGCAATGAACGCGATCAAACCACTGCTGTTGGCTGCAACAATGCTGTTGTCTACCGTTGTCTGGGCGGAGGGCGGCTCTGCTGCCGCCATGCAAAACCTTCAACTGCTGCGCGATAAAGCTGAAGCGTCACTCGTCCAGGCCGAACAAGCTCCGGCCGGTCAGCGCAAAACTGCCATGGGCAAGCATATGCAGATGCTCGGCGAGATGATGACGCAGTTGCATGCCAGCCACCCGGATAAATCCATGACCCCCGCGCAGCACCTGGCGTGGATGGAAGAGCATGACAAGTTGATGGATGACGCATTAGCTCAAATGCAGCGTGAACATAAATTGATGATGAGTGAGTGCCACCCATAAATTCTGTTTGTTAAGGCCTTGCGTGAATGCTCCTTGGGTCTGCCGGCGCCGTTTCGGTGCCGGATTTTTTCATGCCGCCTTTAACCACTCGCTAAGCTGACATAAATGTAATCACAGCGCGGCGGAGAATGTGACACCGTCAAGCACTGAGCGGTTGCTTCGCCGTGCGATTAACTCCATTCAAAAAATAAGGTTGAGTCCTGTGAAAGGTATCCACCTGCTGTCAATTGGCCTGCTATGCAGCGCCACTTTATTGGCTAATGTCCAAGCCGCCAGTTTGCGTGAGGCGTTGGACCACGCGTGGGCGAGCCAAGCCAATCAGCTCGGCGCCCGCGATGCGCAATATGCCGCACAAGTGGCTGCCAGCCAGGCTTGGACGCCACAACCGCCGAGCCTTGGCCTGTTTAATACCACCGATCAGTTCAACAGTGACCGTGGTCGGCGTGAGTGGGAAGTGGAACTGAGCACACCAATTTGGTTGCCCGGCCAGCGCGATCAGGCGGCGGCCGTCGCCACTGCGGAAAAAACCGCCTTTAGCGGGCGCAGCCAATTGAACCGCTGGCAATTGGCTGGGCTGCTGCGCGAGAGCTGGTGGGCTGTGCGCTTTGCCGAAGTGGACTTAAACATCGCCAGTCGCCAACTGGATGAAGCTGCACAACTGGCCAAGGATGTAAACCGGCGGGTTAAGGCCGGCGACCTGGCGCCGCTGGACGCTAATCAGGCCAGCAGCCGTTTGCAGCAGGCCAAACAACAGCAAGGCATCGCCAATTTGGCCTTGCAGCAAGCGCGGCAGAGTTTTGCCTTGGCCAGTCGCGGCGCGCAGCTGCCGCAGCAGAGTGAACGCTTGGCGATGCCGCCAGCGCTGGAGCAACATCCGCTATTAAACAGCCTGCAAGAGGCCACTCGCAGTGCTCAGGCGCGTCTAGAACAAGCCACCGGCGACAGCCGTGATGCGCCTGAAGTAGCGCTGAGCTATACCAATGAACGCGATGAAAGTGGTGCCGACTATCGCGGTCGAATCAAGCTGGGTATCACCGTGCCGTTTGGTTCGCAATCACGCAATCGACCACGCGTCAGCGAGGCTAATGCCGATTGGATCGAGGCACAAAGCCTGCGTGAACTGGAAGTCGAGCGCATCAACGGGCAAATCGCCAACGCCCGCCTTGAGTTGGCCCAGAGCCAAACGCAATTGGGCTTGGCCGACGAACAACTGAAACTGGCCACGCAAAGTGCTGAGTGGGTCGCCAAGGGCTTTCGCCTAGGCCAATTCGACCTAACTACGCAGATTCGTAGCCAACAAGAACAACTGGCCGCCGAGGCGCAGTTAGCCCTCAGCAAACATGCCGAAGCTCGCGCCATTTCCCGATTCAATCAGGCTGCTGGAGTCCTGCCATGATCCTCTGTAAAACGCTCTTGGCTGGGCTGCTGAGCCTGCCGCTGTCCGCCGCCTTCGCCCACGGTGGCGAAGACCATGGCGCGCCGCCAGCACTGCCCGCCAGCACCTTAACCATGCCCAGCACTGAGGCCAATTCGCTGGACTTTGAGCTGTTCGCCCAACTCAATGGCGACACCTTGACCGTGTATCTGGACCATTTTGCCGACAATCAACCGGTGAGCAAAGCCATTATCGAGGTGGAAAGCGCTGCGTTTAAAGCCAGCTTGCACGAGGTTGCGCCCGGTACTTATCAGGCGCCCGCCGCCGCCTTGAACAGCCCGGGCGAACATAGCCTGCTGTTTACTGTGGCAGCCGGCGAGCAGTCAGATTTTCTCGATGCCGTGCTCAACGTTAGCGCCGCCGAGCATGCCGATCACGCCGCGCCACTTAGCCCACGTTGGTGGTGGTTGGGCGGCGGGCTGTTGGCCTTGGTTGGCGGTGGGTTATTGCTCAAGAGCCGCCTGAGCAATCGTTCGACTAAGCATGGAGCAGCAGCATGAAGGTTAAATCCCTAACGAGCATTGCCTTGCTGAGTATCGTGCTGGCTAGTCATAGCCACAGCGTGCTGGCCCATGGCGATGAGGTGCACGGCGAAGTCGCGGCCGTGGTAGGCAGCGGCAACAATCCGCAACGCCTGGCCGACGGTAGCGTGCTGCTGCCTAAAGAGGCGCAGCATCGCCTAGCCGTGCGCACCCTGTTGGCCAAGCAAAGCACGGTGGCGAAATCCATCGAGTTAAATGGCCATGTGGTGATGGACCCCAATCGCGGCGGTCAGGTGCAAGCCAGCAGCAGTGGGCGCATCAGCGCAGCAGACAGCGGCTTGCCGGCGCTGGGCAGTAGCGTCGTTAAGGGGCAGATTCTCGCTTGGTTAAAGCCGGTGGTCAGCAGTTACGAGCTGGCCCAGCAACAAGCCGAGCTGGCGTCTACTCGCAGTCAACTGCGCTTGGCTGAGCAGACTGTGCTGCGGATGAACGAATTGGCCAATACCCTGCCACGCAAAGAGTTGCAGGCCGCCCAGGCCGAACTCAGTGCGCTGCGCGGGCGCAGCCAGGCGTTGGCGGCGGTGAATAATGGTGAAGCCTTGCGTGCCCCCGTCAGCGGTGTGGTGGCGGCCAGTAGTGTGCTGAATGGTCAGGTGGTGGACAGCAGCGAAGTGCTGTTTGTTATCGTCGACCCCGCCGGCCTACAGATCGAGGCTTTGGCCTATGACCCGGCACTGGTGAATAATCTGGCTGGCGCCTCGATGCAGGGCGTGAGCCTGCGTTATTTGGGTGGTGCGCTGGTGCTGCGTGATGGCGCCTTGCCGCTGCGTTTCGCACCCATCGAGCCGCTGCCCCTAGCGCTCGGGCAAAGCGTGCGCCTGATTGCACAAACCCGCGAGCAACTCAGCGGCGTGATTTTACCCGCCAGCAGCGTGGTGAAAAACGGCGCGAATGAGTCGGTGGTTTGGTTGCACGAGCAGGCGCTGGTGTTTCGCGCCGTACCAGTGCAACCGCAGGCGTTGGACGGCAAAAGCGTGTTGGTGACGCAGATCAAACCCGGCAGTCGGGTGGTAACCGAGGGTGCCAGCCTGCTTAACCAGATTCGCTAAGCACCTTGACGATCTGCTGCGCGCCGACCATGCGGCGCTGCAACGCAGCGAAACGCAGTAACAGCCGTAGGGCGAACCTAGTGAGTAACTTGGACTCAGACTGCTCATTTATAGCGGTTCGTTACGGCGCTAGAACGTTCGGCGCGTTGGGCCGCCTCGGCGCGCAGCGACAGCCAGCGCGCAAAATCAATCAGGAGAAAGCATGTTTAGCTGGATAGTGAATAACAGCCTGAAGAACCGGCTATTTGTTTTGGCTTTTGCCCTGATCACGTTGTTTTACGGCGTGCTGACCGGCAGTCAAATGCCGGTGGACGTGTTCCCTGACCTGAACAAACCGACGGTCACCATCATGACCGAGGCCGGCGGCATGGCCCCGGAAGAGGTCGAGCAACTGGTCAGCTTCCCGCTGGAAACTGCCTTGAATGGCATGCCGGGCGTCACTCGGGTGCGTTCAGTGTCGGGCATCGGTTTGTCGATTGTGTATGCCGAGTTTGAATGGGGTTCGGACATCTATCGCAACCGCCAGCTGATCGCCGAGCGTCTGGCTGAGGTCAAGGAGCAGTTGCCCGAGGGCGTCAAGCCAGCCATGGGGCCGATTTCTTCGGTGATGGGCGAGATCATGCTGATCGCCTTCCCGGCCGACCCGGACATTAGCAGCCCGATGGCGGTGCGCGAGTATGTGGATTTCGTCCTGCGCCCGCGCTTGTTGTCGATTCCTGGCGTGGCCCAGGTGATCCCGATTGGCGGTGAAGTGCGGCAATTTCGCGTTGAGCCTAACTCGGCGATGATGGCGCAACTGGACGTCAGCTATGACGAACTGGTCAGCGCCCTCAAGGGCTTTTCCAGTAATACCAGCGGTGGCTATCTGGAGCAAAACGCCCGCGAATACCTGATCCGCAATATGGGCCGCACTACCAAGCTGGCGGACATGCAGAACCTCGCGGTGAAGGTGGTAAATAGCCAGCCGATTCTGCTTAAGCAAGTCGCTGAGGTGAAGTTTGCCGCCGCCTTTAAGCGTGGCGACGCCGGTTTCGCCGGCAAACCGGCGGTGATTGTTAGCGTACAAAAACAGCCAAACGCTGACTCGATCAAACTCACCGAGCAGATTGAACAGGCCTTGGCGAACTTGAGCAAGGCTTTGCCGGCGGGCATCAGCAAACCGGAAGTGTCATTTCGCCAAGCCGACTTTATCGAAGCCTCGATTAGCAATGTGCAGGAAGCCTTGCGCGACGGGGCAATCATGGTGGCGATCATCCTGTTGCTGTTTTTGATGAATGTGCGCACCACCTTGATCTCGCTAACGGCCATTCCGCTGTCGCTGGCGATTACCTTTATGGTGTTCAAAGCCCTTGGTTTGTCGGTCAACGTGATGACGCTTGGCGGTTTGGCGATTGCCATTGGCGAGCTGGTGGATGACGCCCTGGTGTATGTCGAAAACGTTCTTCGTCGGCTCAAGGAGCAACAACCGAAAGGCGTTAATGCCATCATCAAGGTGATCGCTGCGGCCTGTGACGAAGTGCGTTCCGGGGTGATCGTTGCAACCTTGGTAGTCGTGCTGGTGTTTGTGCCACTGTTTGCCTTGCCGGGCATCGAAGGCCGTTTGTTTGCGCCGCTGGGCATCGCTTATATCACCTCGATTTTGGCCAGCTTGGTGGTGGCCCTGACCGTGACGCCGGTGCTCTGCTACTACCTGTTGCCGAAGATGAAGCAAATCGGTCACGGCGATTCGCCGCTGGTAACCTGGCTAAAGCGCTGGGATCGACGCATTCTGCTGGCTTCTTTTGCCCATGCAAAATTAGCCCTCGGTGCTGCGGTGCTGCTGCTGATAGCGGCCTTGTCGACCGTGCCGTATTTCCCTAAGGCGTTTTTGCCGGCCTTTAACGAGGGCACGCTGACCATCAGCTTGCTGCTCAATCCGGGTACCTCGCTGAGCGAGTCCAATCGCATCGGCAGCCTGGCCGAAACGCTAATTTTGCAAGTGCCAGAGGCGAAAAGCGTCGGTCGTCGCACGGGTCGCGCTGAGCTGGATGAGCATGCTGAAGGCGTGCACTCAAGTGAGATCGATGTCGACCTAAAGCACTCCGAGCGCTCGCGCGAAACCATCATGGCTGATATTCGTCAGCGCTTGGCGCTGCTGCCGGCCACTGTCACGGTCGGCCAGCCGATCTCCCATCGTCTCGATCATTTGCTCTCTGGGGTCCGCGCGCAAATCGCCCTAAAAATCTATGGCGACGACCTTGATGCCTTGCGCGGTGAGGCGGCTAGTTTGAAGGAGCAATTGGCGAAAATTCCCGGCCTGACCGACCTGCAAATCGAGAAGCAAGTGCTGATTCCGCAGATTAAGGTGCGTCTTGATTACGACCGTGCCGCACAACTGGGTGTGGCGCCGGGCACCTTGCTGCAAACCCTGGAGACTCTGGCCGAGGGCGATGTCATCACGCAGATTATCGACAACAACAAGCGCTTTAATCTGGTGGTGCGCTTGCCCGATTCGGCGCGTGATCTACAAGGCTTGGGCAATATCCTTATCGACACCCCGCACGGCAAGGTGCCGCTGGCGCAGGTGGCGAGCATCGAGGAGTCCGACGGACCGAACCAAATCGGTCGCGAGAACAGCCGCCGGCGTATCGTGATAGCCGCCAACAGCGACGGCTCAGACATGGCCGCGATCATCGAGCAAATCCGTGCGGTGTTGGCCCAACACAAGATGCCCGAAGGTTACTTTGTCAGCTTAGAAGGCCAGTTCCAGGCCCAAGAAGCGGCCAGCAAGCTGATTGCCGGGTTGTCGATTATCTCCCTCGCGCTGATTTTTATGGTGCTCTACAGCCGCTATAAATCAGCGGTACTCGCCGCGATGATCATGGGCAACATTCCCATGGCGCTGATCGGTAGCGTGATTGCCATGTGGTTGGCCGGCATTTCGTTGTCGGTGGCCTCTCTGGTCGGCTTTATCACCCTGACTGGCATCGCCACCCGTAACGGTATTTTGAAGGTCAGCCACTACATCAACCTGTGCAAATTCGAGGGTGAGACCTTCGGCCAAGCGATGATTATCCGCGGCTCGCTGGAGCGCCTAACCCCAGTACTGATGACTGCCCTGACTGCCGCACTGGCGCTGCTGCCTTTGTTGCTGGCCGCTGATGCCGCGGGTAAAGAAATTCTCCACCCAGTGGCGGTAGTGATTTTTGGCGGGTTGATCAGCTCGACCCTTATGGACAGCCTGCTGACGCCGCTGATGTTCTGGCTATTTGGTCGGGACTCGCTGCAACGCCTGGTTGACGACCACAGCCTAAGCGCACTTTAACCCACGGCCTTTGCGCCCAACTCAACTAAGAGGCACAGCATGAAAACGTCTTTATTGTCCTTACTGCTTTCCACCGGCCTGACCCTCGCGGCCGGTGCCGCCTATGGTCATGGCGATGAGCCGATGGCTGCCATGCACGGTGGTATGGTCAGCGAGGCCGCATCTGGTACCACGGCCGAGCTGAGCACCGCCGGTGGCATGTTGATGCTTTACCTCCACGACCATGCGGGTAAGCCAATCGCCAGCCAGGGCGCGATGGCTGAAGCGACCGTGTTGACCGGCAGCGAGAAACAAGTGTTGCCACTGGCGCCGTCCGGTGACAACTCGCTGATGGCCAGTGGTGCTTTCAAGGCCGCCGCTGGCAGCAAAGCTCTGGTCAAGGTCAGCATGCCGGGCAAGTCCGCCGAGATGTTTCGCTTCGTCTTAAAGTAAACATCTGCTGCCCATTCGCGAGCAAAGATCAGACGCTCGCCAGCAGGCGTGCGGGGTAGTCCGCACGCCACCGCCAAGCCTCGTCACCTTATCTGGCGTAACCCGCCAGCTGTGCGGCGATGAGCTTGGCGCTGCTTGGATTTCGGCGTATTCGATGATGGTTCGTTGCTGGACCATTCATCTTGCCCAAAGCCCCGCTCACTGAGCATTCCAGCGCCTAAATTAATCGGCGTGCAGTGAACTTGCTTGATATAGGTCAAAGGCGGCACTTCGCCGGTGAGTAGCATGGTTGTATCGCTGTTGTGCCACTCAGCGGTTATGTACCGGCCATTTCCGCCTAACTTTCAGGAGTTCACCATGCACAGCTCATTAAAAGTACTAATTGCCGCCATGCTTGCCACCAGCGCAATGAGCGTATCGGCGGTTGAGGAGCATCACCCGGATGGCGCTTCAGGCGCTGCCGTTCAATCGACTGCAACTCAGGGCACGCAAGCAGCTATGCCCAAGCAGAGTCCGGCCATGAGCGAACAAATGCAAAAGATGCAAGCCGCCCATGACAAGTTCGCCGCCGCCAAAACTCCCGCTGAGCGCCAGGTCGCCATGCAGGAAGGTATGGCCGCCATGCAGGGTGGCATGGGCATGATGCATGGCGAGGGCTGCAAAGGAATGGGCATGGGCATGGGCATGTCTGGCAGCCAAGCCGGCGCGGGGATGGGCGGTATGATGGACATGATGATGAATATGATGGATCAGCAGTCGTCGATGATGAACATGCCGATGAGCCAGTAACCCGTCCCCTTTGCTAGGGACGGAACCGACTGGGTGTGCCGCTTTGCGGCCTGCCCGGTGCTGCACTTGTTTATGCACTATGGATCCGTAGTGCTACAGCCCGCAGCACCGACTGGAAACGATGCAGATCAATCCTGAGTCCTGCTGATT
>JBBKVZ010000017.1:0-4543 GCA_037968715.1 Pseudomonas sp. | reverse complement strand
GATCGAGGATGAGCTGAGGGAAGGGCGGCTGGTACAGCCCTTCGGTCCGGAACTGGAAGGCAAGCCCTTCTTTCTGGTGTACCCGGAAAACCGCAAGAACGACCCGATCATTCAGGCTGTGCGGGATTGGGTTATGGCGGTGCCTGGAGGGCTGTGTACGCTGTAGATCGGGCGATATAACTGCACCTTGGCGGGGCTTGGGCAGACTTCGTGTTGCCCATGCGATGTGGATATCCAGGCAACCTGTTGGTGGGAGGGGCATTAGCCGCGAGCTGATCAGTAGGATGGGTTGAGCAGAGCGATACCCATGCTGGGCTGGCTAAGACTGAATGTCGGACTGATGGTTAGACGCCGCTTCTGTGTTGTTCTCGGGTAATGGTTCTGCCCTTACGGCGGCTCACTTTTGGCAACCGCCCGGATGGCCGGCCCCGCCAGAAGTAAGCAAAAAGTCTTGCCCCTTGCATCCGGCCCGACTTCGTCGGGTTCCCTCGCTCCATCATTGCTCCAGGGGCCCGACCGGATGCGGCCCACCGACGAAGGGCCATCCCTGGCCCATCGCGGCTCTCGCGGCATCCATGCCGCTCAACCCCTTGCGCAACGATTCCGCTCGGCCTCCTGAATGGGGCGGTTGGCGGCGTCTATGAGATTAGGGTTTGTTCGCTAAAAGCATGTGAGCCGCTTTTGTAGGAGCGGCCTTGGCCGCGATGCGTTTGCTTTGTCTTTTGTTATGCCACAAATCATCCAAACAACGCGGTCCCCCGGTCCCGTCAGGAGGCCGAGAGGAGGTGCTGTGGAGAGGGGCGTTTGGCATGGATGCCAAGCGAGGAACGATGGGCCAGGGATGGCCCACCGTGACGACCCTCGGAGCAGTGCCGGAGCGAGGGAAGTCTGGCGCAGCCAGACCCGGATGTCGGGTGCGCTTTCTCTTTGGTTACTTTCTCTTTCGCGCAAGCAAAGAGAAAGTGACTCGCCGTAAGGGCGAAAAGCGTAATTCCGGCCAATGGTGCTGCGTCGCTCTGCATTGCTGCATTTATGCGGCGCAAGTCGTTCACCCTTCGCGCTAGGACGGGGCAATCTCTCGGTATTCAGGCCGTCACTGATGGCAGCACGGCATGCCTGCGATCAGCTACAACAAAGGTTCGCCCATTACGAGGATGCAGCCATGTTGGCTCCCAGTCAGAAGCGTTTGTTTCAACTCTCCAGCTTGGTCGCTTTGGGCGGTTGGGGTGTGCTGATTGTGCTGCCCGGTTGGGCGCTGGGGCCGCGGGTGGTGCTTGGTGTGGCGGTGGTGCTGCTCTGTGTGTTGTATGGCGTCAGCCTGTTGCAGGCCATGACCAGTCGGGGCGAGCGAAGTTTGGATAAGCCGGGCTTTTTCAGTTTGCGTGGGGTGCTGGCGCTGTTCAGCAACCCCAAGGCGGTGCTGGCCGCCTGGGTGCATATTCTCGCCTTCGACCTGTTGGCCGGCTTGTACATCCAGCAGCAGGGCGCACTGCAGGGCATTGGCCATTTGTGGTTGGTGCCGTGCTATCTGCTGACGTTGATGTTTGGCCCGTTGGGCTTGCTGTTGTTTCTGGGGGTTGGCGTGCTTCACGGTGCCGGCTGAGGCGGTTGTTTGGTTAGCAATAGCCGAGCGTACTGGCGGCGTTAGTTGTCCCGCTGCGCCGCTGCCGCTGAATAATAAGTTGCAGCCACCCATTCCGTGATCGACAACCTGCGCTTTAGTTGATCTGCGCCGGGGTGTGGCTGGTGGCATGTCCCTATAGTCGCCGCTCGAATTTCCCGCCCGTTTCACCACACCGGAAAAGGACAGCCTTCGTGCGCGTTTTGTTACTGCTTTTGCTCAGTTGTTTTGCCGCTCAAACCTTGGCCAATGAAGAGGCCATGCTGCACTTTAATCAGCTAAATGCCGACCCGGCTCTGCGTCAGCAAGCCTATGCGGCGGGCCAAGAGCGCACGCTTTTTTGTGGTAATTGCCATGGTGAAAACGGCAACAGCAAGCGTCCGCATATTCCCAATTTGGCTCAGCAGAATCCGGTCTATCTGTTTAATGCTTTTGAGAAGTTCGCCAGTGGCGAGCGCAAAGACTTTGTTATGTCCAAACTGGCGCCCAGCCTGACGGCGGCCGATCGGGTGAATATCGCCATCTACTTCTCCCAACAAAAACTGCTGCCGCACACGGAACCAGTTGATCCCGCGCTGTTAGCGCAGGGCGAGGTCAAATTCAAAACCATTTGCACCGCTTGCCATGGCAGCAATGCCGAGGGGCGCGACAATACCCCGCGTTTGGCCGGGCAGCCCGCCGAGTATTTACGCAAAGCATTGACCCGTTTTCGCGACAAAGACCCCAGCCGGGCCGGGTCGGTGATGATGTCTATCGCCGCTGGTTTCAGCGATCAGGAAATCAACGCATTGGCTGCGTATTTACAGCAGTTACCTTGAAGCGTTGCCTCACGCAGCGCATTGCGTGGGCTTAGCCCGCGTCGATATGAATGCACCGCCCACGACGAAAAAAGCCCGACTCATTGAGCCGGGCTTTTTGCTTATTGCGTGGTGGGTTACACCTTACGCACGAACTCGGACTTCAGTTTCATGGCGCCGATACCGTCGATTTTGCAGTCGATGTCGTGGTCGCCATCGCATAGGCGGATGTTCTTAACCTTCATGCCGACCTTCACCACCAGTGAAGTGCCTTTGACTTTGAGGTCTTTGATCACGGTGATGGTGTCGCCATCTTGCAACACGTTACCGACTGAGTCTTTGATCACGCGAGAGTCATCGCTGGCTGCCTCAGCCGTTTCACTGGCGGACCATTCGTGGGCGCATTCGGGGCAGATCAGCATGGCGCCGTCTTCGTAGGTGAATTCGGAGTTACATTTTGGGCAGGCTGGCAGAGTGCTCACTAAGTGTCCTTGGGGTTCGGCGGCTAGAAAGCCGTAGATTATATAAGGTTTTAGCTGCGCTGCGGCTTTGCTGGGCTGTTCGGTAAGCACAGCAGGCGATTAGTCGCCTTTGGCGTCGTGTTGGCATTGCGCTTGGAGCGCTGCCCAGCCTTCGGCCCCGAGTTGTTCGAGTTTTTCGATATTGGCCTCGAAAATACTTTCGGCCTCTGGAAAGGCTTCGACGGCGCGGTCGATGCTGCTTTCGCGGATCAGGTGCAGCGTGGGGTAGGGCGAGCGGTTGGTAGCGTTACTGACATCATTTATGTCGGTGTCCGCAAACTGAAACTGCGGGTGGAAACTGGCCACTTGCAAGACACCTTCCAAGCCAAGCTCTTCCACGGCCGCATCGGCCACAGCAAGGAAGTCATTAAAGTCGAGAAAATCGCTGAGCACGCCCGGATGAATCAACAGAGTGGTGTCGGTTTGCGTGGGATCAACCTTGGCCAGGTAGTCCAGTTCGTCGCAAAGGCTACTGAGCAGTTCAGCGGTGTCGGTGGCTGTGCAGAGTACGTAACGCACTTGGCCTTTTACCTGTACAGCTTTGGCAAATGGGCAAAGGTTTAGGCCGATAACGGCGCGATCAACCCAGGCGCGGGTGTGGGCGATGATGTTGGCTGTGTCGCTGCTCATGGGCGGGCTCCGCTTGAACATTAGGGGTGGCCCGCGCAATGCAGGTTGGCTGCGTGGCGACGACTTATGGCTGCCAAGACTCGACTTTGCCCTTGGCTTCAAGAAAGTCGATTACCTGCTCGGCGCGGCTCAGCTTGAGCGCTTTGATCATGATCATCGCGTCGAGGTAGCAGTGGATAAAGCAGCGTTTATACAGGGCCGCGTATTCAGGGATCTGCTCGTGGATCATCACCACGGTGCCGCAGGCGTGCTGAAACATCTTTTCGGTCTGCGCTTCATCGTCAATGCCGCGAAAGAAGGCAGCAATGGCCGGGGCCATTTTGTATAGGTCGCGTTCTTCAATTTCAGGGCTGTCGGCGCGGATCGCTTCAGCTTCTTCGAGGGCTTCTAGAGCTTCGCGTGCCCACGCTTTAAGGGTGTTGGGTAGGGCTTGTCGAGCGGTCATAAAATTAGCCTGGGTCGGGGAGTCAATAAAAAGGCCGCGATTGTAGCGTTGAACGCTTACGGAGGCATGGTTCGTTGCGCGTAACAGGCGCTTTATTGGGCGCCGGACGCGGGCCAGTTAAGGGTGCCGCTGTCGTTAAAGCTGGCGCCACCTAGCAGGCCGCCAGCCAGCTTGCCATGCAGTTTATAGGGTAAGCCGGCTGCGTTTTTATAACCGTCGGCGGCCCATGCTTGACGCATGATGGAGAAGGCAGAAATGCTCACCGGTACGCTAATCAATACTTCACCAAAGCGCGGTACTTGGCCGCTTTGATCGCTCACGCCGCTGGCCAGTGGCTGGTTGTTGACCGCCAAATCGAGGGCTATGCCGTTAAAGTCGATGGCGCGGTCGTTGGGGTTTTGTACCCGTAACTGCAGGGCAAACCGCAACTCCATGCCCTGGCTTGGCAGTGGTTCAATACCAGCCAAATGAATCTGCAGCGGATCATGGGGCGTGAGACTGCTGCAAGCGCTGAGCATCAGCACCATGA
>JBBKVZ010000016.1:0-8817 GCA_037968715.1 Pseudomonas sp. | reverse complement strand
GGGCCGAACGATTGCTCATGGCTGTTAGATTTTTTGCTATCGAGCGCGCTGCGGCGCAGCGCAGCCCTTACACTTTGCGTTGCAGACTTGGCTGGGTAAAGCGTACGCCGGCTAAGCCGCTGTCCAGCAGCGCGCGGATATTGCCATGGTCATTGCCGGTTGGGTGCTCGCGTACGGCGCGGTAGTGCTCGCCGAAGGCCAGCAGGGTTTCTTCCAGAGTGAAATCTTCAAGCACGGCGAGGCCTAAGGTTTTGCATGAGCCTTCGTTTTGTCCGGCCGGGTTGGCTACGTCGCCGTTACGAAATGCGCAGGCTTGATAGTCATAGTGTTCGGCAATAAATGCCAAGGTCTGGCTGAACAGGTGCTGCTGATTGCGCAGTTGCTGGCGAAAGGTGCTGAGATCGCTCATGGCTTGTGCACCTTGGCAAAGCTTGCTTGCTGCTCGGCGCTGGCTTCTTTTTGGTATTTGCTCTTCCACTCGCTGTAGGGCATGCCGTAAATCTCTTCGCGGGCTTGCTCGACGCTGACGCTAACGCCCATGTCGTCGGCGGCGGCTTTGTACCACTTAGACAAGCAGTTACGGCAGAAGCCGGCGAGGTTCATCAGGTCGATATTTTGCGCGTCGGGCCGTGAGCGTAAATGTTGCACCAGTTGGCGGAATGCGGCGGCGTCGAGTTCGAGGCGTTCTTGTTCGGTCATGGTGGGGGCTCTCATTGGGCGGTGGACAGGCAGACGCGGATGATAAAAGCGCCAGCCTGTGCCTGCAATCGTTGATCGCCGTTTACGGCTGTGGGTTTAGCGTTGCGCGGCGAGGGTAATTGATACCGATTGAGCAAAGCGCAGTGCGTGGGGCTTGTCGACTTCCACCTCAGCGTAGCTGACTGATTGATTGCTCATCACCAGGTCCAATAACTCCTGAGTCAGCCGCTCCAGCAAGGCGAAACGATTACCCTCCACGTGCTGAATGATCGCTTTGGTAATGGTGCGGTAGTTCAGCGCGTGGTCAATGTCGTTGTCTCTTACCGCCTCGCTGGCCGGATAGAGGATGGTCAGGTTAATGAGCACGTCCTGCTTGTTGAGGATCTCGTCCTCTTTAATGCCAATAAACGTGCGCACACAAAGGTCTTTCACCCGAATGCGCGCCATGCCGGCTTGCAGCTGCGCCATGCTTAGTTACTCCGGCTGATCAATTGTAAAAACTCCTGGCGGGTGCTGGCCGACTGGCGAAAAGCACCGAGCATTACCGAGGTATTCATCACTGAGTTTTGCTTCTCCACCCCGCGCATCATCATGCACATATGCTGAGCCTCAATGACCACGGCCACGCCAGAGGCGTTAGTGATCTCTTGAATGGCCTCGGCGATTTGCCGGGTGAGGTTTTCTTGGATCTGCAGGCGACGGGCAAACATATCGACAATGCGCGCGATCTTCGACAGCCCAAGCACTTTGCCGGTCGGAATGTAGGCCACGTGCGCCTTGCCGATAAACGGCAGTAAGTGATGCTCGCAGAGTGAATACAACTCGATGTTTTTGACGATCACCATCTCGTCATTGTCTGAGGCGAACAACGCACCGTTGACGATCTCTTCGACGCTTTGCTGGTAGCCATGACAAAGGTATTGCATCGCTTTGGCAGCGCGCTTGGGCGTGTCGAGTAAGCCTTCACGCTCTGGGTCTTCACCCAGGCCGAGGAGGATTTGGCGATAATTTTCAGGCAATTGTGAGTGCATTTTGGATTCCTCGGTGGGCAGCTTACTTAATGTGGCGGCCGCCATTCACGGTCAAAGTGGTGCCGGTTACATAGGGGTTGTCGAGCAAATAGCGCACGCTTTGATAAATCACCTCAGGCCCTGGCTCGATGCCGAGTGCCGATTTACTCAGGGCCTTGCTGCGGTATTGCGCGCTGTCGTCTGGGTTGAACATCACCAGTGCGGGGGCAATGCCGTTGACCTTGATGTGCGGCGCAAAACGCGCGGCGAACGACAGGGTCAGGTTGTCCAGCCCAGCTTTGCTGGCGCTGTAGGCTATGTGTTTGGCGCTGCCGGTGCGGGTTACATCATCACTAAGGTGCACGATGTCGGCGGGGTTGCACTGTTGCAGCAGCGCCTGGCAGTGCAAGTTAATCAGGTAAGGGGCGAGCATGTGCACGCTGAACATCTGTTGAAATATATCCGCCGTGGGCTCGCTGCTTTCTGCCGCCCAATCAGAGGCGTTGTGAATAACCGCGCGCAGGCTGTCTGTTTGGCTGTGCAGGCGTTCGATGAAATTCAGAATACCGGCTTCGCAGGAGAAGTCTGCCTGCAAGGTCACTGCGCCGCGTTGGCGTAGTAGCGCAAGGCCTTCGCGCTCGGAGCGGTAACTGACAATCAGCGGATGGCCGTCATCAAGCAGGCGTAACGCGCAGTGCAAGCCAATACGCTGGCTGGCCCCGGTGATTAAAATAGCGGCAGATGACGTACCCATGGCAACCTCGCAGAGCACCGGAGGTCGCCAGTGCTACCTCCTGATAATGGCGTAAAGTTATACCAATATTTTGTTTTGTACAACCATGTACTGTCTGTGGGTACTGTTCATTTACTGCCTAATTGCCGGCCATCCCTGTGTTTGAAGGCTTTTTTGCGTTTTTTTCGCAGGGTTTACAGTTGTACGTCGATGTTTTTTTTGTACAGTTCTTTTGCTGCTTTGTCGGTGCAATCGCCGCTCAAACTGCATTGCCTGGTGCCGTCAGGGTGCGGTAGCCAAGCTAGATTTGGCCGTATCAGGCAGAAAAACCGATACGCCGGTTGCAGCAAGACACGCATCCAGCGCCAGCGCAAAGGGGCGATCCACATGGACTTGCCCGCCGCCCGCCAGCTCCAGTAAGTGGCTTCTAGCCCGAGCACCCAAGTGCCATCGGCAAAGCGCGCGTGCAGGCAGTTTTGCAGGGTGGGCAGGTTTATGTTTAGCGCGGCAGGGTCAAAGTCGGCGGCACTGATATCCACCAGAAGTAGCTTGCTGGCCGACGCATGTTTTTGCAGCCAATCGGTTTCGCGGGCGCAGAGCGGGCAGTCGCGGTCGTGATAAAGGGTAAGTGGCCAGTGTGGCGACATGGCAGTAGCCTCTTTATGTATAGGTTTTGTATAAGATATGCTGGCAAGTCACTGTTGTACAATGCCGGTAACGTAAATTGAGCTCAGACCGTTATGACCGAACTTGCTGCTTTAACCCTCGCTTCTGCGGCGCTCAGTCAAGAAGAGCTGTTCCCGATTCGCGAAGTGTCGCGGCTCACCGGGGTTAATCCGGTAACGCTTAGGGCTTGGGAGCGCCGTTATGGGCTGATTCAGCCAACCCGAACCGAGAGTGGTCATCGGCTGTACTCGCAGGCCAATATTGAGGCGATTCGCAGCATTCTCGCTTGGCTTGAGCGCGGGGTTGCGGTGAGTAAGGTCGGCAAAATTCTGCAGCGCAACGAGCAGGCGCAAAGCACTCCCGCGCCTGTTTCCCAGGAGCTCGCCAGTGGCGAATGGGGTGAGTGGCAGCAACAAATACGCCGTGCCCTGAGTGAGTTTGATCAGGCTCGCCTGGAGCAACTGTACGGCCAAGTATTTTCCAGTTATCCGCTGGCCGTGGTGTTTCAGGACGTACTGATGCCCCTTTGGCAACAGTTGAAGTTGCGCCAAAACGAGTTTGGGCGCAGCAGTGAATGGTTGTTTTTCGACGCATTTTTACGTGCCCGCGCCTTGCAGCGCCTGCAGTTAGCGCGTGGCGCCGGCAATGTTCGGGTAGTGCTGGCTGCCATGCCCGGGCAATGCCAAGAGCTTGAACTGCTGGTCTGCGGTTTGCTGTTGGGGGCAGGGGAGGTCGCCCTGACCGTGTTGGCGCAAGGGCAGCCGCTGGATGAGTTAACCCTGGTCTGCGAGAAACTCCAGCCACAGTTGCTGGTGTTGTTTTCCAATCACCCGCCGAGCAACGATTTCGCCCGGCAAATGGCGCGCCTGGCCTTGACGTTGGAATGCCCGCTGGCCATCGCCGGTGAACTCTCAGAGTTGGCCACCGAGCAAATGAGTGGTTCCTCAGTCGCTTGCTTGGGCAACGATGGGCGCACCTTGCAGCAGCGCATGCAGCAACTGCTGCGCGGCCAACTGGACACTTAAACACGCCACGTTCGAGGCTGTTCTTCAGCTTACTGTCGGCGCTTTGGTCGTTGGCTGAAGGCTCCTTTTGCCTGCCTGAAAGTTAAGTTTTTGACCGGCCGGCAACGCAATAAGCGGCTGATTGTGCGTTTCGCTGCAGACGAAATTTAGTCGCGGCGTTAAAAAGTGCTTGCACGGCGAGGGCATAAAGTTATACAAAAGCTATACATGTTGTTTTCTTGTACAGCTTTTAGGAGGTTTTTATGCCTGCATATCGTGCCCCACTCCGTGACATGCGCTTTGTTTTTGATGAAGTGCTCGACGCTTATGCCACCTTGCAGACGCTGCCTAGCCAGCGTGAGTTCGGCGACGATCTCGGTGGCGCCATTTTAGAAGAGGCCGCCAAGCTGGCGGAAAACGTCCTGGCGCCGCTAAACGCCAGCGGCGACCAGCAAGGTTGCCAATATGATCCGCAGACCAAAACGGTAAAAGCGCCGGATGGTTTTCGCAGTGCCTATCAACAGTTCTCTCAGGGTGGCTGGACGGCGCTGGCCTGCGAGCCTGAGTTTGGTGGTCAGGGCTTGCCGCATGTGCTGAACATGATGGTCGAAGAAATGGTCTGCTCGGCCAACCTGTCCCTGGGTATGTACCCAGGCCTTACCCATGGCGCGATTAACGCCCTGACCGCCCACGGCACCCGAGAGCAGCAAGAGCAATATCTGCCCAAACTGATCAGCGGCGAGTGGACCGGCACCATGTGCCTGACCGAGCCGCAGTGCGGCACTGATTTGGGTCTGATCCGTACTCGTGCGCTGCCCAATGCCGATGGCAGTTACGCCATCACCGGTACAAAAATTTGGATTACCGGCGGCGAGCACGACTTGGCCGACAATATTCTGCATCTGGTGCTGGCTAAGTTGCCCGACGCGCCGGACGGCGTGAAAGGTATTTCACTGTTTCTGGTGCCCAAGTTCTTGGCTTGCGGCACGCGCAACCCCGCATTTTGCGGCGGCCTTGAACACAAAATGGGCATCAAGGGTTCAGCCACGTGCGTGATGAACTTTGAAGGCGCGCAAGGCTGGTTGATTGGTGAGCCCAATAAAGGCATGCGCTGCATGTTTACCATGATGAACTCGGCACGCCTGATGGTGGGTATGCAGGGTTTGGGCATCGCCGAGAACGCCTATCAAATTAGTTTGGGCTTTGCCCGTGAGCGCCTGCAAGGCCGTTCATTGTCGGGTCCGAAAATGGCCGACAAGCCTGCCGACTCAATTATGGTGCACCCAGATGTGCGGCGTAACTTGCTGCGCCAGAAGGTAATGATTGAGGGTTGTCGTGCCTTGGCCTACTTCACCGGTTTGCAGATGGATGTGGCCCATCAGCATGAAGACCCACAGGTACGTGAGCGCGCCGATGATCTCTTGCAGTTGCTGACTCCGGTGGTCAAGTCGTTTTTAACCGATGAGGGCTTTAACTGTGCCAACGATGGCCTGCAAGTGTTAGGTGGCTCTGGTTATACGCAAGATTGGGGCATTGAGCAGCTGGTGCGCGATGCACGCATTACGCGTATTTATGAGGGCACCAACGGCATTCAGGCACTGGACTTAGTCGGGCGCAAATTAGGCTTAGGCGGCGGGCGCGCAGTGCGCAACTTTTTCGCCATGATCGAAACGTGGTTGCAAGCTAATCCGCAGGCGCCCCATGGTGCAGCAGTGGCACAAGCACTCAAGCAACTGCAGCAGGCCACTGTGTGGATCGCCACCCAAGGCATGCAGGACCCCGAGCAGGCAGGTGCGGCGGCAACGCCTTATCTACGCTTGTTTGCGCTGGTTAGTTTGGCTTGGTTCTGGTCGCGAATGGCGGCTGTAGCGCAACAGCAACTGGCTGCAGGCAGCAGTGAAACTGCTTTTTACACGGCCAAGGTTAAGTCTGCTGACTTCTATATGAGTCGTATATTGACCGAGTCCAGCGGTTTGCTGGCCGAGGTTACGGCGGGTAAAGCCAGTTTAATGGCCTTCAGCGATGAGGAATTCGACGCCTAACTGATCCTCCCACCACGCTTGCTACGACAGGCGTGGCACTTCCGCCGTTTGCGCTCTCCGACAGCTGAGTCCTAAGCTGTCGGATTTTTTTTGCCTGCAGGATGAGCCGCGTGCTGCGGCGTTTAAGCGCGTTGTTGCTGTTGTGGGTGCTGTAGGCGGTGCTGCTGGAACAGGAAGTGGCGCAGGCGCTCGCCTTGGCTGCCTGGCAGCATCTCAAGGCGAAAGGCGCTCAGCTCGGGGTTGATGCGTCGCACATAGCTACCGCGTAGCTTGATCGGTTCTTGATCCGGTAGCGGCAACCAGAGGGTAAATGTCTCGGGTGCGGCAAGCGTGCCAGTGCTTTCAATCAGCACGCCCGACGGCGAGATTTCATGTACGCACAGCTCGCTTAGGCGGCCGTCTTTGTGCAGTAAAAATAGCGGTTGCGCAAGGTTCAGGCGCCATGAGCGTTGCACGTCACCATGCTGAAATATTCCAGGTGCGCCCAGTTCCAGATGCAGCGCATGGAATTCATCTTCGACCAGTTGCAGGGGGAAGCGCAGGTGCTGATCGCCAAAATCGGCTTGCAGGTGCAGCGCTGAATGCCGACCCAGCTCGGCCAGTATGGCGTTGGCCGCTGAGCCACCGTCAATGCGAAAACTCGGGATGGGCAATACACCGTTGTTTAAATGGGTGCCGAGGATTTGCTGGATATACGCCAGCTCATCACTACTGAGTAAGGTTTTTTCTGCCATGGCAGCATTTTGCCCTGAATTGGATTTAAGAGTGCTAATAGCATGCAGACCTTGCACGTAGTGCTAAGTTCAGCCCTTCAATACGGCTAATTCAGCGCGCAATAGTTGCAGTTGCTCTTCTAACTGGCTAACGCGTTGTTCGGCGCAAACTTGGGCGCTGACATCTTTCTGTATACCAATGTAGTAAGTCAGTTGATCGGCTTGGTTAAACACCGGGGTGATCGACAGTTCGTTCCAGAACAGGCTGCCATCTTTGCGGTAATTGCGGATTATTTGTCGGCTGGGGCGGTTTTCTTTCACCGCTAGGCGAATGGCGTCGAGGCCTTCTTGCTGCTGATCATCGGCCTGCAGAAAACGGCAATCCTGGTACAAGATGTCATCGGCGCTATAGCCGGTAAGGCGCTCGAACGCAGGGTTGGCGTAGATCAGAATGTTGTCGTCACCCTCCTGTTCAGCCACCACGATGCCATCGTTGGACGCGTTGATTACCAGTTGCAGTAGTTTGGCACTAATCATCTGTGGCTCCGGGGGCGCAGGTATGGGGCATTCTAAAACATCCGAAGGCAATCTGTACTTACGGCATAATAATGCTCAATTTTACCGGTGTTGGGAGCTTCAATGAAAATTGCCATTCTTTCGGGTTCTGTTTACGGCACGGCTGAAGAGGTCGCCCGGCATGCCGAGAGCCTACTTAAAGGTGCCGGCTTGGAGGTTTGGCATAATCCCCGTGCGCAATTAGCTGATGTCATAACGTTTGCCCCAGATGCGTTCTTGGTGGTGACTTCAACCACCGGCATGGGCGAATTGCCGGATAACTTGCAACCGCTGTATTACGCCATTCGTGACCATCTACCGGCTTGGCATGGTTTGCCGGGGGCCGTGTTGGCATTAGGCGACTCCAGTTATGGCGATACCTTCTGCGGCGGCGGTGAGCAGGTGCGGGAGTTGTATGGCGAGTTAGGCATTCGCGAGGTGCTGCCGATGCTTCGCCTCGATGCCAGCGAAACTGCCAGCCCAGAGCTGGATGCCGAGCCTTGGTTGGCCGAGTTTATTACCGCGTTAAATCTCTGATGCACGCCCGTGTCGCGCAGTTAATTAACGAACTGCAATTGCAGGCGCATCCAGAGGGCGGTTATTACCGGCGGGTATTTGAATCTGTTGTGCGCCTGCCGGGCGGTCGCTTGGCCTCGTCGGGCATTCTGTTTCTGTTACCGGCCGGGCAGGTTAGCCGCTGGCATCGGGTGGATGCTGATGAGGTGTGGCACTTCTATGAGGGTGAGCCTCTGGAGTTGCTGCAGGCTGAGTCGCCGGCCAGCATCCAGCGCCAGGTACTCGGCCCGCTGGCGAGCGATGCGTTGCCGCAGCGCTCGGTGCCGGCCCATGCCTGGCAAGCCGCGCGGCCCTTGGGCGATTACAGCTTGGTGGGTTGCACGTTGGCGCCGGCCTTTGAATTCAGCGGTTTTTGCTTGTTGAGTGATGCGCCACACGAGCAGCAGGCTTGGCCGTTGCTGGTGGGCGACTATCCCGAACTGCTGTGACTCGCAGAGTCATCATGCTGGCTGCCAAGGCGACTAGCCGGCCGCGATTCTCTCGCTAGACTGCTAGGCACTGCCTGTCGCACGCTCTGTGCGCAGGTGCCAACCCTCAGCGAGGTGATTTTGTGAATACTCCGGCCGCCGTTAGCAGTGTCAAAAACCAAGTCAGCGCCGCCGAGTGGCAAGCGCGGGTCGATCTGGCCGCTTGTTATCGGCTGATTGCTCTGCATGGTTGGGATGATCTGATTTTCACCCATATCTCGGCCAAGGTGCCGGGCACCGACGACTTTCTGATCAACCCCTATGGGCTGATGTTCCATGAGATCACCGCGTCCAGCCTGATCAAGGTCGATTTGGCCGGCAGCAAGCAGATGGACAGCCCGTTTGAGATCAA
>JBBKVZ010000015.1:0-7469 GCA_037968715.1 Pseudomonas sp. | reverse complement strand
CGGTGCGGATCCGCGACGTGCTGGCGATCGACCTGCCGTTCTTCATGAGCGAGGAAGACGCGATCAGCCGGGCCAAGGAAAAAATTCCGCGCCGCTACCAAGACCAGACCTGGATCTTGAACGAGGCGAGCCTGGAGAGCGCTTTGAACATCCCGCGCGACAGTGCCAAGGCATTCGTATTCGTGCTCGACGCTCAGGGCAAGGTCATCGCGCGCGTTGAGGGCGCGCCGAACGCGGCCACGCTCAGCGAGGTGGAAATGGCGGTCCGCTCAACCCAGTAGCAGGCCGTTTTTAACGCAGTAGCGGCCACGCAGGTGTTTTTTCAACAGCACTACTAGTGCGGCGCCTGCAGACCACAGGCTAATCATGGAGACCTCCCAATGCACCTGAGCGAACTGCTGAGCACACTGCAAGAGGTGTTACTCGACTGGCTTGCGCATGGCCTTAGCGGTTTCAGCGCTTGGCAGATCGTCGTCTATACGCTGGTGACAACGCACATCACGATCGCTGCGGTCACCATTTTTCTGCACCGCAGCCAGACGCATCGCTCGGTGGAACTGCATGGGCTGCCGGCTCATTTTTTTCGCTGCTGGCTATGGCTCACCACCGGCATCGTGACGCGCGAATGGGTTGCGGTGCATAGAAAGCACCACGCCGCCTGCGAGACGCCCGAGGACCCGCACAGCCCGCAGACTCGCGGCATTGCAACCGTGCTGCTGCGCGGCAGTGAACTGTATGCGGCCGCCGCGAAGGACCGGCAGATGCTCGACCAGTACGGAGCCGGCACGCCCAACGACTGGCTCGAGCGAAAACTCTATACGCCGCACAGTTTGTACGGCGTCAGTTTGATGCTGGTGATCAATCTGCTGGCATTTGGCGCGATCGGCGCAACCGTCTGGGCGGTGCAGATGCTCTGGATCCCGCTCACCGCCGCTGGCATCGTCAACGGCATCGGCCACTGGTGGGGCTATCGCAACTTCGAGCTCGCCGACGCAAGCCGCAATATTGTGCCTTGGGGCATCCTGATCGGCGGCGAGGAGCTGCACAACAACCATCACACCTATCCGACGTCGGCAAAGCTGTCGGTACGGCGCTATGAGTTCGACCTCGGTTGGGCCTACATCCGCGGCCTCGAAATGCTCGGGCTGGCCACTGTGCGTCGGGTCTGGCCGCAGTTGCGGCTCGGCGCCGCGCGGCCGGTGGTGGATACGGCCATGCTCAACGCGATCATCGCCAACCGCTACGAGCTGATGGCCAATTATGCAAGCCGTGTGCACCGCGCCGCCCATGTCGAATGGTTGCGCTTACGTGCGGGAGGGCACACGGTCAAGCTTGCGGACCTGCGCCGTTGGCTACACCGAGACGCGCCCCATATCCCGACCAACCAGCAACGGCAGGCGCCGAGCGCGATTCAACAAAGCCAGACACTTAACCAGCTGGTCACGATGCGCGAACAACTGCGGCCGCTGTGGGCGCCCTCGGACGCGTCCGGCGCACAACGTGTAGCCGACTTGCAGGCTTGGCTGAAGACAGCTGAAGCAAGCGGTAGCGAGACGCTCCAGGAGTTCGCTGCGATGCTGCGCGCGGTCCGCGCGTGAGATCTCGCCCTTCTCTGACAGCAGGGCCTGGACCGATGTAGCAGGACGAACAGCTAGCTGCGGTTGGAAAATTCACCCTGTAGAGAAGGCTCGTTCAGCGCTTGTTTGGGCGCTTCGTTCGCGGCTGACGACTTGAAGTGAGGCTGCATGAAAACACTGCTGCTGAAGTACTGGTATCGACTGCGCTCCAGTTTCTGGTTCGTGCCAACGGCCATGGCGTGCCTGGCCGTGGCAATGGCCTTTGGCGCCGTCGAGCTCGACAAGGCCGTTACTGACGACTGGCTGGAGTTCCTAGACTGGAGCTATTCGGGTGGTGCCGAGGGTGCCAGTCTGCTGCTGGGCACCGTGGCCGGATCGATGATCGCCATCGCCGGGACTGTGTTTTCGATGACGCTGGTGGCGCTGTCGCTTGCCTCGTCCCAGTTAGGCCCGCGCCTGCTGCGCAACTTTATGCGCGACACTGCCAATCAGGTGGTACTGGGCACCTTCGTGGCGACGTTTTTGTATTGCCTGCTGGTGCTACGCACCATCCGGCGCGCCGATGAGGTGGCATTCGTGCCTCACCTCTCCGTTAGCATTGGCGTGTTGCTGGCCATCGTCAGCGTTGGCGTACTGATCTACTTCATCCACCACATCTCGGTCTCGATACAGGCAGATCAGGTGGTGGCTCGGGTCGGCCGGGAACTCGATAACGGCATCGACAGGTTGTTTCCCGGTGGCTTTGGCAACCCTAGATCCGCAACCTCAAGGGCGCCAAGCGAAGCCAACCTGCCAGCCGAGTTTGCCCGCCAGGCATGTCCTCTGGCGGCCCTTAAAGACGGCTATCTGCAGATGATCGATGCAGACGTCCTGATGGCGTTGGCCTGCCAAGAAGATCTGCTGCTGCGGCTGGAGCGCCGGCCTGGGCACTACCTCACCAAGGGCCGGGCGATGCTGATGGTCTGGCCCGGAGATCGTCTCACTGAAACCCTTGCGGGAAAATTGAACGCCGCTTTCGTGTTGGGGAACCAGCGTAGTGCCGCCCAGGATGTGGAGTTCTCCCTTCTGCAGTTGGTCGAAATCGCCGTGCGGGCGTTGTCATCGGGTATCAACGACCCGTTCACGGCGGTCGCCTGCGTGGATCGGCTGGAATCGGCCCTGTGCCGGCTGGCCCAACGCGACATGCCAGCAACCAATCGATTCGACGATGACGAACAGTTGCGGCTGGTAGCACCGGGGGCCACGTTTGTCGGCATCGTGGATGCCGCCTTCAACCAGATCAGGCAAAGCGCTCGATCAAACCCGGCCGTGGCAATCCGCATGCTCGATGCCATCGCCCAGATCGCGGGCCATGTGAACTCCCTGCAGCAGGCGACATGCCTGCATCGTCACGCCGGCATGATCGTCAAAGGGGCGCGAGAAGCTGTGCCGGAAGCGGACGATGTGCTCGCCGTCGAGGAGCGCTTCACCGCGGCGACCCTGGCGCTGCGCAATTTTCGCAGCTGACACAACGGCGCGTCTCGTCGTCGATCGCTCATTGTTGGCCGGGCACCACATGGGAATCGGCAACGGCGTTGGCAGCGATCAGTCGATGTCTTTTCGCGAGCCAAATGTGCGGGCGTAGACGCAGGTGAACTCTGCGCCCACCAGCAGGATCTGCGCTGAAAAGTACACCCAGAGCAGTACCACCACTAACGAGCCGGCCGCGCCAAAGCCCGACGCGACGTCGCTGCGGCCGATGTAGGCGCCGATCAACACCTTGCCCCCGGTGAAGAGCAATGCCGCCAGCAACGCGCCGAGCCACACATCGGACGCGAGGACACGCTGACGCGGCATGATCTTGTAGATCAGGCCAAACATCAGCGCCACCAGCAGGAACCCGCCGAACGCATTGCCAGCCTCCACCACGGTCTGCCAGCCGCCAAGCAGCGGCTCCAGTTGGCGGCCCACGGCAGACAGCAACGCACTGGTGACCAGCGACACGATGAGTAGGAAGCCGAGCACAAGGACCATGCCGAAGGCCATCAGACGAGCGCGCACAAGCGAGAACCAACCCGTCTTGCGCAGCCCCTCCGGCACCCGCCAAATCCGGTCGAGCGCGTTCTGCAGCTCGGCAAAAACACTGGTGGCGCCAACGAACAGCAGCAAAACCCCCACAGCGGTGGCCGTCAGCCCCTCGGAAGGCTCGCGCACGCTGACCAGCAGGCTCTGCACTGCGCCCGCGCTCCGTTCGCCCATCAAGTTCTGCAACTGCACCTGAATCTCACCGCGAGCAGCGTCTTCACCGAACAGCAGCCCAGCCATCGAGATCACAACCAGCAGCATCGGTGCCAGCGAGAATATCGTGTAGTAGGCCAGCGCGGCACCCATGCTTGGAACGTAGTCGTCGAGCCAAGAGGTTGCTACCTGCTTGGTAAGCCCCCACCAGGCGGCGGGCCGACCGGACAGCGTCACAGGAAGTCTGTATTGATTAAAATTTCGGTGATATTCATAGCTATTCCTTCACGGGTGCGCGCGACTCGGTGGCTGAAAAACAAATGCATCCTGCCCCGTTTGCGCGTGCGAGTCTGTACGACAGCACACACTCGACTGTCCGACCATCCGTTGCCGTATGCCCCATAGATAGAAAAACTTCGCGACCTAACGAAATAACTAAAGTCTGCGATGCGTGCTGTAGCGAACAGATGGCCCTCTGGCAAACAGGCAGAATGCATTCACGGGACGGCCAGGCACTCGTCTCATGCCCTTATCGGCTTGCTCCGTGCTGCAGGATGCCCAATGCCAGTTGCCCCCCAGCCATTGCATGTCACCAATCGCTTGATGGGTGCATTGCCCCGCAAAGAGCACGCCAGACTCATGACTCATTGCGAGCCCGTGGAGTTGCTGTTCGGTAAAGTGCTCTGTGAGTCTGACCGCCCTTTTCGCTACCTGTATTTTCCGCTCAGTGGTTTTATCTCAATGGTAATTACCTCTGGCACGCATCAGCCGCTGGAGCTTGCCCTGATCGGCAACGAAGGCATGTTGGGGGCCACAGAGGTTCTAGGTTTGAACACCGCGCCAAGTCGAGCAGTTGTCCAAGGCAGCGGCAGCGCCCTGCGTATCAGCCCGCAGCACTTAAGGCTGGTGTTGAAAAAATGTCCCTGTTTACTAAGAGCACTCAAACGCTACGTTTATATGCTGATAACACAATTGGCACAGAATATCGCCTGTGGACACTTCCATGAGGTCGAGCCGCGTCTTGCACGCTGGCTGCTGATGAGCCACGACCGCGCCCATAGCGACCACCTAGAACTGACCCATGAGTTTCTGGCCAGCATGCTCGGCGTGCGCCGCAGTGGCATCACTATCGCTGCGGGTGCGCTACAGCTACGCAAACTGATCCACTACAGCCGCGGGCACATCACTATTCTAGACCGACAGGGTCTCGAAGCGACTGCCTGCGAGTGTTATGCAGAAATGAATGAGCGCAATCTGTAACGCTTCACACACGGCCAGCAAGGCCAACTGAGGGGCGGCTCCGCTCAGGGAGAGCATCCCATCGCGTTCCGATTGGGCTTTAATAACTGGCGAGAGCATCGTTTGCGCAAAAGTGTCGAGGCGCCGGTAACATCTAGATAGCCTACCCACTGTCACCGGCAAAACAGCAGGCAACTGGCTAACATCAGCCTTTACTCTTGGCGATAAAACGTTGAACCTGCGTATCGGCATCAACACGCGAAAACGCGTAACGAGCCTGAAGCAAACCTGCAGATCACGCGATTTATCTGTACGTCAGCGCGCACAGAACGACTTTTTCTAGTCGTCGCCGCAGCTTAGAAAACCAGTTCATTGGACTGAACGCTTTTCACCCCGCGTACGTTCTGCGCAAGTTCGATGGCCAGGGCCTGTTCAGTACCATTATTGACTTTACCACTGAGACTGACGACGCCCTTATTGGTGGTCACGTCGATGAATGAGCCGGGCACGTTGCTGGTGTACAGCAGGGTTGACTTAACCTTGGTCGTGATCCAACTGTCGCTAATGTCACTACCCGCCTCGTCGACCATCTGCTTGCTACTCTCGATCACGCTGGGTTTCATTGCATTGACTTTGATCTGGTTATCGACCGCGATCACGCCCTGGGTATTGCGCGCCAGACGACCGGCCAATTCACGCTCAGCCGCGCTTTGTGCAGTACCACTCAAGATCACCCGAGCAAACTTGGTGTCGACGTTTGTGCTCAAACCGGCGGCGCTCTTACTCCACAGCAGCTTCGATTTGACCGCTGCGGTGATGCTGGCGTCCTCAATCACATCACTGAAACCGCGCTCAGTGCTGGGCTTTGGCGCAAGGTAGTTGGCGTCTACGATGATCTGGTTATCCACCGCTGTAATGCCTTTAACGCCCAGGGCAATTTCCTTGGCCAGATCCTTGTTGACCTCTTCCGTGACATCACCTTGCAGCGTGGCCTTGCCGTTCTCTACCGTGACATCAATTTTATTGCTGCGAAGATAGGGGCTTAACGCGAAAGTGGTCCAGATCTGAGTTTCCTGGCGGGCATTGGTGACCTCTTGCGAATCGCCAGCGGCGTAAGCACTGAGACTGGCGCCGGCGATTGAAAGTGCGAGAAATGTGCTGAGAAATAAGCTATGGGGCTGATTGTTCATGATGGTTCTCACTATTATGAAAGACCTGATGGATCGAGATGCCGTCAAATAACGACCCCCAATACTGCCTCTGGCTAACCAAGCAACGGGGCCAGACTCAGCGTTTAGATTGATGGATAAAATCGTTGACCGGTTTCTCTGCTTCTTCACGCGTGATGGCGTAGCGCTCCTGCACCAAGCCCGCCAGTTTTTGCTGATGGTCTTCGGACTCCAGCAACTCATCCTCGGTCAATTTTCCCCAAGCGACCTTGGCGGCGCCGACCTGCTGTTTCCATTTGCCTTTGAATTCATCGCAGCTGGTCGTGCTCATGATTTTTTGGGCTCTTGCTGCGACTTTTCTTCATCGTTGTTGGCACTGGGCTGCTGCTCTCGACGAGCCGTCTTTCTCAGTTCTTGGGTGTCGCCCTGCGGAAAAATCGTTATGGCTTTGTAATACGGCTGAATCGTGCTCTTGCCGCCAGACTCTTGTGCGCGGCTTTTGCTGGACGCACTGAGGTGACGTTGTTCGCTGGGTTTGTTCATGTAAACCTCTGGCAAATACCCAGAACGCTGCGAAGTTGCAGGGTCTCGGGATTAGGACAATGGCAGTGGTGTGCATGCGCGTCGGTGCGCTAGCGCTCTTAAAAATAGCCCACGGTCGCGATTTAAAAGAGTCTCAAAACCCTTACTGGCGGCATCAGCGCATTGAAGCGAAGCCTCAAGTACCGTGCACGTGCGCAGGACTTAACAAGGCTATGTGCACTAACGGGCAGCCCCACCGCGCTGCCTGGCCAGGCTGGTGCTCCGCAGAATCCGAGCCGCACACCTGCCAATTGAGCTGCGTCGGATGAACGCAACAAAGCGCCCGTCCTACCACTGCCCATGCCCATGCCCATGCCGTAGGAAACGCAGTCTTGCGCAGCTACCGCGCCGATCTGCCGCAGCAAACGGGTATGGCCGTGCGCGTAGCTTGCGTTGCATATCCGCTGTGTGCTTTGCGTAATGCGGTCGGGTGACCAATTCGGCGTCCATGCAGCGACGCAGCACTTCATTGAACAACCAGCGAAACAGATCGCTGTCCCGGAAACGGCCGTGTCGATTCTTGGAGAAGGTTGAGTGATTAGGGACTTCATCTTCAAGACTCAACGGGCAGAACCAGCGATACGCCAGTTTCAAATGGGCCTCTTCGCACAACCGCCGCTCTGAGCGAATGCCGTAGCAATAGCCCAAGATCAGCATGCGAATCATCAGTCCGGGATCAATCGAC
>JBBKVZ010000014.1:0-3916 GCA_037968715.1 Pseudomonas sp. | reverse complement strand
AATTACACTTCCGGCACTACGGGCAACCCTAAGGGCGTGGTCTATCACCACCGTGGCGCGCACCTGAATGCCTTGTCCAACGTGCTGTGCTGGGACATGGGCCGCAACCCGGTGTACCTGTGGACGCTGCCGATGTTTCATTGCAACGGTTGGTGCTTCCCGTGGTCGTTGGCGGCCACTGTCGGCACCAGCGTGTGCCTACGGCATGTGCGTGCCGAGGCGATTTCACCGGCGCTGGCTGAACATGCGGTTGACCACTTCTGCGGTGCGCCCATCGTGCTGAATATGCTGGCTAACGCCTCAGCCGAACTGAAGGCGCTGAAGACTCGCCCGGTCAAAGTGCTGACGGCCGGCGCGGCGCCTCCGGCAGCGGTGATCGAAGCGATGGAGGCGCTGGAGTTTCGCGTCACCCACGTTTATGGCTTGACCGAAACCTACGGGCCGAGCGTGGTCTGTGAATGGAAGAACGAGTGGGATGCCCATGCACCTGCTGCGCGGGCCAAGCTTAAGTCACGCCAAGGTGTGCGGGCCACCTTGCTGGATGGCCTGATGGTGGCCGACCCGGACACCCGTCAGGCAGTGCCCAAAGACGGCCAGACCATCGGCGAGATCATGATGCGCGGCAATATCGTCATGAAGGGCTATCTGAAAAACCCCAGCGCCACTGCCGAAGCCTTTGCGGGTGGCTGGTTCCACTCCGGCGACTTGGCGGTGTGGCATGCCGACGGCTATATCGAGATCAAGGACCGCTCCAAAGACATCATCATCTCCGGTGGCGAGAATATCTCCTCCATCGAGGTGGAAGACGCCTTGTACCGCCACCCGAAAATTCTCGAAGCCGCCGTGGTGGCCATGCCCAGTGTCAAATGGGGCGAAACGCCGTGCGCCTTTGTTACTGCGCGCGAGGGTGCTGAGTTAACTGCCGCAGAGGTGATCGAATGGTGCGAGCTGCACATGGCGCGCTTTAAGGTGCCGGGCCGCGTGGTGTTTGGGCCGCTGATTAAAACCTCCACGGGTAAGGTGCAGAAGTTTTTGCTGCGCGAACAGGCGCGAGCGTTGGACCCGCAGTAGCCCCGGCCTTTAGCCGGTAAGCCGCAAACACGGGCATTTAGCGACATGGTTAGCGGGCGATGCGCGCATACTGGGGCATAACATACTGTGTCGCCGCCGGAGTTCAGCCCATGCCTGATGCACCAGCAAACCCAGACTCGCCGCCTGCAAAATGGCCGGCGGGGGTTATCGTGGCGGTGCGTGGCAGCGTGGTGGATGTGCGTTTTGCAACGGGCTTACCGCCGATTTACTCGATGCTGCGCACCGGCCCTAACGCCGACATTCTTCTCGAAGTGCTGGTGCAACGCGACGCCCACCATGTGCGTGGCATTGCCCTGACCCCGACTCAGGGGTTGGCGCGCGGTATGCGTGTGGAGAACAGCGGCGGGCCATTAAAGGCGCCCGTCGGGCCAGATATTTTGGGCCGCATGTTCGACGTGTTCGGCAATACCATCGACCGTCTGCCGGCGTTATCGAACAGCCAATGGCGCTCGGTGCACCAGCCGCCACCCAGCTTGGTGCAGCGCTCCACGCAAACAGAAATATTTGCCACCGGCATCAAGATTATTGATGTGCTGGCGCCGCTGGAACGCGGCGGCAAGGCCGGTTTGTTTGGCGGTGCCGGGGTCGGCAAGACTGTGCTGTTGACCGAGATGATCCACAACATGCTCGGCCATCACGACGGGGTCAGTATTTTCTGCGGCATCGGCGAGCGCTCCCGCGAAGGCGAAGAGCTGCACCGCGAAATGCAGGAGGCCGGCGTGTTGGCCAATATGGTCATGCTGTTTGCGCAGATGAACGAGCCGCCCGGCGCACGTTTTCGCATCGGTCACGCAGCGCTGACCATGGCCGAGTATTTTCGCGATGACCAGCACCGTGACGTATTGCTGCTGGTCGACAATATTTTCCGCTTTATTCAGGCCGGCGCCGAAGTGTCCGGGCTGATGGGGCAAATGCCCTCGCGTTTGGGTTATCAACCGACCATGGGCACCGAGCTGGCCGGCTTGGAAGAGCGCATCGCCAATACCGACAATGGCGCGATTACCTCGATTCAGGCCGTGTATGTGCCGGCCGATGACTTTACCGACCCGGCGGCGGTGCACACCTTTGCGCATTTGTCGGCGTCTATCGTGCTGTCGCGTAAACGCGCCAGTGAAGGCCTGTATCCGGCCATCGACCCGTTGCAGTCCAGCTCGAAAATGGCCACTCCGAGTGTGGTCGGTGAGCGCCACTATCGGCTGGCCCAGGCGATCCGCCGCACGCTGGCGCAGTACGCGCAGCTCAAAGACATTATCGCCATGCTCGGCATCGAGCAGCTCTCGCAAGATGACCGCAATGTGGTGGCCCGTGCGCGTCGCCTAGAGCGTTTCTTGACCCAGCCGTTTTTTACCACCGAGCAATTCACCAGCATGAGCGGCAAGCTGGTGAGCTTGGAAGATGCCCTCGACGGTTGCGAGCGGATTCTCGCCGACGAGTTTAAAGACCTGCCAGAAAGTGCCCTGTACATGATCGGCAAGGTCGATGAGGCCTACGCCAAGCACGCCGCCGCTACGACCAGCAAGCCCGCCGCCAGCCAGGAGGACGCGGATGCCAGTCACCAGCCTGCAACTTAAAGTGCTGCTGCCCTTTCAGGTGTTCGCCGATGTGACGGGTGTTACCCAGTTGGTGGTGGAAACTGCCGGTGGCTCATGCGGTTTGCTGCCACAGCGCCTCGATTGTGTGGCGGCTTTGGTGCCGGGGATTTTGAGTTATCAAACTGCAGCTGACGGCGAAGTGTTTCTTGCCGTGGACGAAGGCGTGTTGGTTAAAACCGCCGACCAAGTGCTGATTTCGGTGCGCCGCGCTTTGCGCGGCAGCGACCTCGACCAGTTGCGTGCCGCTGTGGAGGAAGAGTTTTTGAGCTTGAATGCCGAACAGCAAAGCGTGCGCGCGGTAATGGCTAAATTGGAAAGCGGTTTTCTCCAGCGCTTCGTCGCGTTTCAGCAGGAGCAAGGCAAGTGAACGGGCCAAATGAGCAACTGCCGCCTGGCAAACCCACGAGCGACTTTGCCAGCCAAGTGGGGGCGAAGGCCGCGCGCAAACTCAAGGCGCGGCGCAACACTACGCCGGGCTTGTGGCTGGGGCTGGGCATGATGGGTTTGATCGGCTGGTCGGTGGTGGTGCCGACACTGCTCGGCGCAGCCTTAGGTATATGGCTGGACCAAACCTATCCCAGCAGCCGTTCTTGGACCTTGGCCTTACTGATCGGCGGCTTGGCGTTGGGCTGTATTAATGCCTGGCACTGGGTCGCTAAAGAAGAGCAAGCCATGCATGACGAACAGGAGGATAAGCATGAATGAATTCACCCAGTTAGTGCTGGTAGGGCTGGCGGGCGCTGGCTTGGGCGGCATTTTTTTTGCCGGCTTATGGTGGACGGTGCGTCGCGGGCTGGCCTCGCCACGGCCGGGGCTGTGGTTTTTCTTCAGCATGTTGGCGCGCCTAAGCCTGACCCTGAGCGGATTTTATTGGCTGGCCGGGGATGATTGGCGGCGCTTGCTGGTCTGTTTGCTCGGTTTCTTGTTGGCCCGGCTACTGGTTGCGCATCTAACCCGAGGCACGCCAACGGCGCAGGTGGTGGTGCATGCGCCTTAGTCCTGACGAGATCATTTTCTGGCAGTTCGGTCTGCTCAAGCTGAATGCCACCATCGTCTTTACTTGGGCGCTGATGCTGCTGTTGGCGGTCGGTGCCAAGCTGATCACCGCGCGATTGTCCCGCGATCATCAACGCTCGCGCTGGCAGAACCTGCTGGAGATCATCGTCACCGCTATGCAGCAACAAATTGCCGAGGTCGGTCTGGCGCAGCCGCATAAGTACCTAGGTTTTCTT
>JBBKVZ010000013.1:0-7485 GCA_037968715.1 Pseudomonas sp. | reverse complement strand
TGCGAGCGGCCCAAAAAGCCGTCACTGCACCGAGCGCGGGGGCCAATTGGCTGATCGGTTTTGCCAGCCAAAGTGGCTATGCCGAGCAACTGGCTTGGCAAACCGCTGGGCAATTACAGGCCGCCGGTTTCGCCGTACAGGTCAGCTCCTTAGCGCGCTGGAATGCCGCTATGTTGGCGCAAACCGAGCGGGTGTTGTTGGTGGTCAGTACCTTTGGTGATGGCCAAGCCCCAGACGGTGCGCGCGGTTTCGAGCGCACGCTGCTTGGGCAAACTCTTGGCTTGGGGCATCTGCGCTTTGCCATGCTGGCGCTGGGCGATCGGCAGTACGCGCAGTTCTGTGGCTTTGCCAACCGCGTGCAGCACTGGTTAGCCGAGCAGGGCGCACAACCGTTGTTCAGCGCGGTGCAGGTGGATAACGCCGATGCGCTGGCTATCGCCAGTTGGCAGGCGCAGTTGCAAGAGCTGACTGGGGCGGCCTTGCCGGTGGATGTCGAGCCAGCCTTTGGCGCTTGGCAGTTGCTCAGTTGCGAATGTTTGAACCTTGCCAGCAGCGGCGCACCGAGCTTTTTGCTGCGGCTTAAACCGCCAGCGGAAGTTACTTGGCAGGCCGGTGATGTGTTGCAAGTGTTGCCACACAATGACCGCACGCGGAGTGTGCGCGATTACTCGATTGCCTCAGTGGCCGGCGACGGCGTGCTGGAGTTGTTGGTGCGCCAGCAGCGTGATGAGCAAGGTGGATTAGGGCTGGGTTCGGGTTGGCTGACGGCACAGGCACAGGTCGGGATGACGCTTGCGGCGCGGCTGCGGCGTAATGCTAATTTTCATCTGCCAGAGGAGCCTCGGCCGTTAATTTTGCTCGGCAATGGCACCGGCTTGGCTGGTCTGCGCAGCTTGCTTAAAGCCCGCATCGCGGCAGGGCAGACCCACAACTGGCTGTTGTTTGGCGAGCGGCATGCTGAGCACGATTTTTACTGGCGCGAGCAGGTGCAGGGCTGGCTGGCCAGTGGCGATCTCGCGCGCTTAGATTTGGCTTTCTCCCGCGACCAGCCGAGCAAACTCTATGTGCAAGATCGCCTGCGCATGGCCGCTGAACAGCTAGAGCGCTGGGTCGCCGAAGGTGCGGCTATTTATGTGTGCGGCAGCTTGCAAGGCATGGCCAGTGGCGTCGATGCGCTGCTGCGCGAGGTGCTCGGCAGCGAGCAAGTGGACGCCCTGCAAGAGGCTGGGCGCTACCGCCGCGATGTGTATTAACGCGTAGGGTGGACAACGCGCAGCTTGTCCACCGGCTCCTGTGGTTGGGCAGGCTGTAAGGTGGGCTTTAGCCCACCCTACAGCGACATATTCGCTGCTTGCCGCGCCGCCTTTTGCATCGCGCTCTTTGCCTCGCGGCCAAGGCGCTCTAAGCTTGCCGTATGACTAAACAAATACTCTTGAACTGCGACATGGGCGAAAGTTTCGGTGCCTGGCAAATGGGCGACGATGCCCATGCCATGCCCTTGATTGATCAAGCTAACTTGGCCTGTGGCTTTCATGCCGGCGACCCGCTGACTATTCAGCGCAGCGTGGCCTTGGCCGTGCGCCATGGGGTGAGCATTGGCGCCCATCCCAGCTACCCCGACCTGCAAGGTTTTGGCCGCCGGCATATGCGCTGCACGGGCGAAGAGGTGCAGGCCATGGTCCTCTATCAATTGGGCGCGCTGGAGGCTTTTTGCCGGGTGGCCGGCACGCAGTTGGCCTATGTCAAACCCCACGGCGCGCTGTACAACGACCTGCTGTGCAACGATCAACTGCTCAGCGCCGTGCTGCAAGCCTGCGGCACTTATCGGCTGGGTCTGCCGCTGATGGTGCTGGCCCTGGCCGACAATCGCCGCGAGCAACGCTTGGCTGCTGCCGCCGGGGTGCCGCTGTTGTTTGAGGCGTTTGCCGACCGGGCCTATCAGGCCGATGGCCAGCTGGTGCCACGCCATGTACCCGGTGCGGTGCACCATGACGGCGAACAAATTCTTGCCCAAGCCTTGGCCATTGCCGGCGGGCGGGCTTTTCCCGACATCGATGGCCTGCCCCTACAGTTGCGCGCCGACAGCCTTTGCGTGCATGGCGATAACCCAGAGTCATTGGCGGTATTACGACGCTTGCGTGCGCAACTGGATGCTCAGTGATTACCCGCAGGCGCGAATGGTTAGCGGCGCCATGATCCGTATCGAGCCGGCCGGGGCCGAGGCGTTGCTGCTGGTGCTGGCCGAGCAACCGGATGCCGACTTGGCCGTACGCATCAGCGTATTAGCCGAGCGCATTCGAGCCCGCTTGGGGCCGGTACTGGTCGATCTGGTGCCAGCCTGGACCAGCCTGCTGGTGCATTACGACCTGCTGCGCAGCAATCATCAGCAGATAGTCGAGCAGCTCACCCCGCTGTTAGATGACTGGTTGCAAGAGACCTTGCTGGCCGTGCCGGGGCCGCTGCTGGAGTTGCCTGTTTACTATGCCGGCGCAGACCTACACAGCGTGGCCGCCGCTTGCCAGTTGTCGGTGGCCGAGGTGATTGCCGTGCACAGTGGCGTGCAGTACCGCGTGGGCGCTATTGGTTTTGCGCCGGGCTTTGCTTATTTGGGCATGCTCGATGCGCGCCTGGTGTTGCCGAGGCGCAGCACGCCGCGTACTCAGGTGCCGGCCGGCAGTGTGGCGATTGCCGAGCAGCAAACGGCGATTTACCCGCAGGCCTCGCCGGGCGGCTGGCACTTGCTGGGCCTCTGTCCGTGGCCGATGTTTAGCCTTGCCGCTACTGCGCCGTGTCGCTTGGCGTTGGGCGACCGAGTGCGCTTTGTGGCGATCGATCAGGCCACGTATTGCGCTGAGGGCGGCGTGTTATGAAGGGTTTTGAGGTGCTGCAAGCCGGACCGCAAAGCCTGGTGCAGGATGCCGGGCGGCTGGGCTGGCAGCACCTTGGCGTATCACCGGGCGGCCCGGCGGATATCCATGCGGCGGCCTGGGCTAATCGCCTATTAAATAATCCGTGGGGCACGCCGCTGCTGGAGGTGGCGCTGGGCGGCCTGCAGGTGCGCAGTCAGCTGGATACTTGGCTGGCGGTGTGTGGCGCCGAGGTGAGCGTGCATATCGATGGTCAGCCACGAGCGAATTGGGCGCGCTGGCCGATTCGCGCCGGTCAGCTGCTGCAATTGGGTTTTGCCCGCAGCGGCCAGCGCGCCTATTTGGCGGTGGCGGGTGGTTTTCATCTGCCCGCGCAATTAGGCAGCGTTGCCTGTCAGCAGCGCGAGGGCCTCGGTGGTTTGCATGGCGATGGTCGCGCCTTGTGTGTAGTGGATCTGCTGCCCTGCGCGGCGCTGCAGTTGCCGGGCGTGGCCAGCGTGCCTTGGGCCTATGTGCGCAACTATCAGGCGCGACCGTTGCTGCGGGTAATTACTGGCGGCGATGCCTTGAGTTTCAATGAAGATCAGTTGCAAGGTTTCTTTGCGCAAACCTGGCGGCTTAGCCCACAGTCGGACCGCATGGGCGTGCGCTTGACTGGTGCGCCGCTCAGCGTGCCCACGCTAGGTGCGGCGCGGCAGTGGTCGCAAGGGGTGAGTAGCGGGGCGATTCAGCTGCCGGCCGATGGTCAGCCGATTATTCTTATGGCCGACCGGCAGACTATGGGTGGTTATCCGCTGCTGGGTTGGCTGCATCCGCTCGACCTCGCTCGCTTGGCGCAATGCCCGGCGCAGCATGCAGTGCACTTTACGGTGGTTAGCCTGAGTGATGTACAGGCCGAATTGGCGGTGTTTTATCGGTTTTTTCGACGCTGATTATTTTTGCATTTGCCGTTGGTATATCACGCTATTTTGACATTGCCAGAGCAAATTTGCGGCACTCTAGGCCTGCTTTGCACTCGTCCCAAATAGCCGATACAACGTGCGTGCCTGCTGACGGGTAGCCAGGTTGTATCGGGTAGCCAGCAGCGTGTAGCTGCTATGACCTCTCGAGATACTCGCCCCACGATGAACACTTCTGCTCGTTACCCCTGGCAGCGCACGGCCATTCTCGTGCTCATCACTCTGCTGATTATTCGTCTGCTGTTGATGTGGTACCTGCCTCTGACCGACACCACTGAAGCGCGCTATGCAGAAATCGCCCGTAAGATGCTGGAAACCGGCAACTGGGTGACCTTGCTGCACGACTACGGTGTGCCGTTCTGGGCCAAGCCGCCATTGTCCATCTGGCTGTCGGCGGCGAGCATGGGCCTGTTCGGGGTCAATGAAGTGGCGGCGCGCTTGCCGGCTTTGCTGTTGTCGTTGGCTACTCTGTGGCTGGTGGTCGACTTGGCGCGACTGCATATGGGCCGCTCGGCAGCTCTGGCTTGTGCCCTGTTGCTAGCCGGTAGCCTGCTGTTTTTTGGCGCGGCCGGTACGGTAATGACCGACCCCGCCTTGCTGTTCTGCGTGACCCTTAGCCAAGTGGCGTTCTGGCATGCGCTGGTGCGCCGCAGTCGGCTGTGGAGCTACCTGTTGTTTGTCGGCCTGGGCTTAGGTTTGCTGGCCAAAGGCCCGCTGGCGCTGGTGCTAACCGGCTTGCCAATATTCTTTTGGGTATTACTGCGTAAGCAATGGCTGAATCTCTGGCAGCGCTTGCCGTGGATAGTTGGCAGCCTGTTGATGCTGGCGATTGCTTTGCCGTGGTACATCCTGGCCGAGCAGCGCACACCGGGCTTTCTCAATTATTTCATTATGGGTGAGCACTTCAGCCGTTTTCTCGACCCCGGTTGGAATGGTGATAAGTACGGCTTCGCGCATAAAACCGCGCACGGCATGATCTGGCTATTTGCCATTTTGGCCTTGCTACCTTGGAGCCTGCTTGCGCCATTTTGGGCCTGGCGTAAACGCCGTGAACTACGCCAGATGCCCGCGCAAACCGATGGTTGGTTGCTCTACCTGAGCTTGTGGACACTGATGACATTGCTGTTCTTCAGTCTCTCGGGGAATATTATTTTTCCTTATCCGCTGCCGATGTTGCCTGGCTGTGCTCTGTTGATGGCCACGCTATGGCAGCGCACTCGGGCGGCTGATGCGCACAGTTATCTGCCGCAACTGGCTCTGTTGGTGGCACTACTGAGCACAGTGTTTATGCTGGTTAATGCGCTCCATCCGGAGCGTTACTTGCGCACGCAGAAAACCGTGATCGCCGCGTGGCAGGCCGACCATCCAGCGGCGGACAGCACCCTGGTGTATTGGGGCAGTCGGCGTGAGTTCTCCGCAGAGTTCTATTCTGGTGGACGGGTGCGGACCAGCGACGACCCGGTCAAGATCGAGCAGTTGCTCAGTGGCCCAGCGCAGGATTACCTGTTGCTTAGCGAGAAAACCCTGCAGCGTATGCCGGCCACATTACAGCCCCGCCTTGAGGAGGTCAGCCGTCAGCGGCTGCTCAACGATACCTTGCTGCTGTTGCGTGAGCGCAGCGCTAAAACCAGTCAGCAGCCACTCACGGAGTTACCATGAACGAGCCAGTGGTATTGCCTTTTGTGCTTGAACAGCGCGCGAAGCTGCGCCCCAGCGACCCGTTGGTGAGCTGCATTATCCCGGCCTACAACGAGGCGCTGAACATAGTGCCGTTGCTGCAAACCCTGCATCAGTTGCTCAGCGCGGCCGGTTACCGGCATGAATTGTTAGTAATTGATGACGGCAGCTGCGACGACACGGCGCAACGGGTGACCACCCAAACCGCTGGTTTGCCGGTGACCCTGATTCAGCTGTCGCGCAATTTCGGTAAGGAAATTGCCCTGACGGCCGGCTTGGATAAGGCCTGCGGCGACGTCGCGGTGTTGATCGATGGTGACTTTCAGCATCCGCCGGAAATGGTCCCGGAGTTCCTCAAGCATTGGCGCGCCGGTTACGACATGGTCTACAGCGTCTGGCCTAATCGCGATCACGAGGGGCTGGGTAAACGCCTGTTTACCAAGCTGTTTTACTCGTTGCTGAATGCCGGCTCACCGACGCCAATTCCGGAGAACAGCCAGGACTTTCGCGTGCTCGATCGTTGCATCGTCAGCGCCTTGCAGCAGATGCCCGAGCGCAACCGTTTTATGAAGGGCTTGTATAACTGGGTCGGCTTTACCCAGTTGGCGATTGCCACGCAAACCCAAGAGCGTCGTGCTGGGGTGAGTAGTTTTAACTTCTCGCGTCTGCTCGGGCTGGCCATGACCGGGCTGACCGCGTTCTCCGATGTACCGCTGCGCCTGTGGACCTTACTCGGTAGCGTGATTTCCCTAATCTCTATCGGCTACGGTATCTGGGAGTTGATCAGCACCCTGCTGTTTGGTAATCACCTTGAAGGCTGGCCAACCTTGGTGGTGGCGGTGACCTTCTTAGGCGGCATTCAGTTGCTCTCGGTGGGTATTCTCGGTGAGTACATCGGACGGATCTTTACCGAAGTGAAGCAGCGGCCGAGCTACTTTATTAGCCAGATTACCCACAGCAAGCGTGCCGCCGAGGACTCGCATGAAGCGTGAGTTGTTCTGGTTTGGGCTGATCGGCATCAGCGCCTTGCTGGTGCATTTTCTCCTGGTGACCTTGCTGGTGCCCATGGGCTTGCAGCCGTTGCTGGCCAACGTGGTCGCCTACCTACTGGCCTTTCAAGTCAGCTACTGGGGCCATCGGCAGAAGACCTTCGCCGCCGGGCATGTGTCCCATTGGCAAACCTTGCCGCGTTTCTTTGCGGTGGCCAGCTTGAGTTTTTTGCTCAACGAAGCGCTGTATTTTTTATTGTTGCACTACACCCCGCTGGATTACCGAGTGGCCTTGCTGCTGGTGCTGGCTGCGGTGGCAGTGGTGACTTTTGTGCTGAGCCGCGCTTGGGCGTTTAGCCACGTGGCCGCCCATGAGTAAGCGCCTGACGCTATGCGCCGATGACTTTGCCCAATCGCCGGCCATCAGCCGGGGTATTTTGCAGCTGCTGGCCAGCGGTCGGTTGTCGGCCACCAGCGTGATGAGCGAGTCGCCGTATTGGCCCGAACTAGCAGCGGAGTTGCACACGCTGGCCGGGCAAGTGGATGTTGGCCTGCATTTTAATTTGACCCATCCGTTTGCTGCCAGCGCGCGTCCCTTAACGCACTGGTTACTGCGCAGCCAATTGCGCCTGTTGTCGCAGCTGCAATTGCGCGACTTGTTACTGGCGCAGATCGACCGCTTTAGCGAGCACTTTGGCCAGTTACCGGACTTTATCGACGGCCATCAACACGTGCATGCTTTGCCCGTGGTGCGCGAGGCCTTGTTTGCGGCCATCGCCCTGCGTTGGCCGGGCGCCGCCAAACCCTATTTGCGAGCACCAGATGCGCTTGGCGATGCTGGCGACAGTGGCTTTAAGGCGTGGCTGCTCAAACGGTTGTGCCGCGGCTTTAGCCACGACGCGCAGCAATTGGGCTATAGCGTTACGCCGTGGTTCGGCGGCCTGTATTCGCTGACAGCCCAGGCCGACTTTGCCGGTTTGCTGCAGCAATGGC
>JBBKVZ010000012.1:0-3911 GCA_037968715.1 Pseudomonas sp. | reverse complement strand
CGGGCAAGCTTTGCACGGTGCGCTGCAGCGCATGCTGGATGGCATTGGAGCGTTGCACCACGGCATCCGCGACGTTAGCCGGATAAGCGCAGCCGCAGCCGGCGCCACTCTCCGTGGGCCGGCCCAGTTCAGTTTCGACATTACCGCGCAGCGCTAAGTGCGGGCGGAGACCTTGCTCGATTTGCGCAAAAATTGCCGGGTCACGGTCGAGCCAGTGTGCATCGCCATTTAACACTAAGCGTGCGCCCGGCTCGGCGGCCAAACACTGCTGCAGTGCCACCAGTGCCTGACGGTTGCCGTACAGGCCGCCGGCTACATACAAGGCGTCACAGGCAAACAGTGGCTCGCCGGCGAATGCGTTGGCGGCAAGGCGGTAATCCAGCGGGCAATCGCGGCCGGCGCGCATCAGGTGCGACCTCGCAGCCAGCCGGGCAGCAAATAACCCAGCACACACAGCGCTAGGCCATAGCAGTTGGTGCCCAACAATAGGCCGTATTTGCCGTCGCCAATCGCCCAGTTGGCCGGGATCCAGCCCAGGGCCAGCGCCAAGCCAAGGCCCATGCCCGTCCAGAAACTCAGGTGAAAACCCAGTCGGGTAGGGCGGCTCAAACCATGCAGGATAAACACCGGGGCCAGGCCGATAACCATGGTGCCGCTGATGGTGGTGGCCTTGAGAATGTCGGTGCCGGCCAGCATCGGCAGGTTGCCGAGTAGGGCAAACACCACCATCACCGTCATGCCCACGCCGATGGCTTTTTGCCCCAGGTCACGCCCAGCCAAGCGTGGTAGTTCGCGGCCGGCCAGTTTTGCCAAGCTGGAAAAGGTCGAGTCCAGGGTTGAACCGGCGGCAGAAACCATCACCACGGTCATCACCAGCAACGCACCGATACCCATGCTCTTGGCCAGCGCGGCGGGCACGTTGTCGGACGCGGGTAAGCCGCTGAGTTGCGCGTGCACGCCGATCAGGCTGAAGGCCAAAATGGCGATAAAGCCCAGTACGCCGGCAATGATAAAGGCGCGGCGCATGCTGCGTTCTTCGCTGATAAAACCGCGATCGGTGAGCACTGGGTCGTGGAAGCCATAGCTGAAAGCTTGCAGGCCGGCGACCAGCAGTAGGTCGACCCCGGCGTTCAGCGCCCAATGGCTGGTGCTAACCAGCTCGGTGGGCGTGTGTTGTGGCAGCACCAAGCCCAGCACCCAGACCAGCGCGATAACAAAGATCGCGGCTTGCGCAGCGTCAGTGAGAATTGAGCTGCGCAAACCGCCGCGCAGGCTGTAGGCCAAGGTCACGGCGGTAAACAATAGCGCAGCGCCGATAAACGCCGGACTGCCAGCATCGCCGTAATAACCGCCGACCACCGCGGTGTTACTCCACACCTCATTAAACAGGCGAATCAAAATGGCCGCAGAAAACGCCAGCGCAGCACCTCGGCCATAGTGCTGGCTGAGAAAACTCACCAGTCCGGTGGCGGCAAAACGCCGGCGCAGGCGATAAATGACTAAGCCGGTGAGCGGAATCGACAGCCAGTAGGTCGCATAAGCGAGGCCGCCGATTAGGCCGTAACTGGCCCCTAAATTGGCGGCGTTGGTCACCGACTTGGCAAAAATCCAGCTAATAAAAATGCTTGAGGTCAGTAACAACGGGGCTGCGCTGCGGCCTTGATGGTCTTCACCGTTAAAGAAACCGCCGAGGGTCACCGCACGCGGCGAGAGGGCCACCATCAGCACGCCGTACAGCAGCAGAAAGCCCCAAAAGAATAAGCCGGTCAGGCTAGTGGCTGGCATTGATCAGCCCTCCTGACTCAGCGAACCGCCACAGCTGGAGCCTTGGCCTGCGGTGCACGCATAGCAATGGTCGCGGGTGACGATAGGGTTGCCGTCTATACCGTGCTGGAGCAGGTCGGCTAAGTGCGCACGGTCGCGGGCCAATACATTCGGCGCGGGCAACTGCAGGTCAAGTTCGAGCATCTGATTAAAGTCGCAGTCGTACAGATAACCTTGCCAGTCGACGCTGACCAAAGATCGGCACATCACGTCTTTGAGGTTTTCGGCTCGGTAGCTGGAACGCAGCAACTGCATGTAGTCGTTGAACTGGCCTTTGCTGACCAGCGTGCTGCCAAAGCGGGAAATAGGCTGGTTAGTCACGGTAAGCAAATTGTTGAAGACAATGCCGAAGTCTTCCTGCAAATGGCTTTTAAAATCAGCCTCCAGCGCTGCTTGCGCAGGCGGCAGGCTTGGCCCCTGTGGGTTGTAGACTAAATTCAGCACCCGCCCGGAACCTGCAACGCCGTAGCCCAAACTGTTCAGTTGGCGCAGCCCGGCAATGCTCGCTGCAAAAACGCCGTCGCCGCGTTGACGATCGACTAGCTCACGGGAGTAGCAGGGCATTGATGCGCTGATCTCCACGCCTTGCTCGGCCAAGAACACCGCTAAATCTTCATGGCCCGGCTCGCTCAAAATGGTCAGATTGCAGCGGTCGATCACCCGCACCCCAGTGCTGCGGGCAAATCGCACTAGTTCGCGAAAGCGTGGGTGCATTTCTGGCGCGCCGCCGGTGAGGTCTAAAGTCTGCACCGCGTGGCTGGCGAGCACCTGTTGCAGCAGTGCCAGGCTCTCATCGGTCATCGCTTCGGTACGCGTTGGCCCGGCATTCACGTGGCAATGCAGGCAGCGCTGGTTGCAGCGATAGGTAAGGTTGACCTGTAACGCCTCAAGCTTGCCGCGACGCAGGGCAGGGAAGTTCAGGGCGTTGAGCAGGGGTAGTGTCGGGAGCATAAGTCGTTCTCAGGCAATGTGCCTATTGGATGCCTGGCTCGGCGTGACGTTACAAAAGCGGTCCAAAAAATCTATAAAAAGACTGTAACTGCAATGAGTTAGCCCGTTTACACGCAGGCGTAAGAGGGCAGGCTAGCCAATTTGTGGCATTTCATCTAGCGTGGGGTTTTTACCGGCTGGGCTGAATTTACCATGAGCGATAACTGCAGCGATCATCCGGCTACGCGCCTAGCCCACAGTGGTCGCGCCGACCAATCCGGTTCTGGGCCGGTTAATCCGCCGGTAGTGCGGGCTTCAACTTTGCTGTTTGCTAATTGCGCCGAGTTAAAAGCGGCGGCTGGCAGCCGACGTACCTATGGCCGGCACGGTACACAAACCACTTTGGCCTTAGAAGATGCGCTGTGCGCGGTGGAGGGCGCAGACGCTTGCATGCTGACGCCGTCTGGCCTGGCGGCGATCAGCACAACCTTATTAAGCCTGCTGAAAAGCGGCGATCATCTACTGATGACCGACAGTTGCTATCAGCCGACGCGGGATTTTTGCGATGGCCTGTTGGCGCGCATGGGCATTCACACCAGCTATTACGACCCGCTGCTGGGCGCCGGTATTCAAGCGCAGATGCAGGCCAACACCCGCGTGGTATTTGCCGAATCGGCCGGCTCGCTGACCTTTGAGATGCAAGATCTGCCGGCGCTGGCGGCAGTTGCCCACGCGCACGGCGCGCTGCTGGTGGCTGACTGCACATGGGCGACGCCATTGGGTTGGGATGTTTTTGGGTTGGGGGTCGATGTGGCGGTGCATGCGGCCACCAAATATATCGTCGGCCATTCCGATGTGTTGATGGGGGCGATTTTATGTCGCCAGCCGCTGGTTGCCGTGTTGCGCCAGGGGCATCGTGACGTGGGCATGTCGGTCAGTGCCGATGATGCCTACTTGGCCTTGCGCGGCCTGCGCACCTTAGCCGCACGTTTAACCATGCACCAAAAAAATGCGGCGCAAGTGGCGCTCTGGTTGCACGCCCAGCCTGAGGTAGCGCAGGTGTTGTATCCGCCGCTGTCCAGCGACGCCGGGCATGCCCTGTGGCAACGCGACTGCCATGCGCAATATGCCAACGGTTTAATGGGCCTGGTGTTTGC
>JBBKVZ010000011.1:0-2564 GCA_037968715.1 Pseudomonas sp. | reverse complement strand
GAGGCGTTGGCCGGACGTAGCGACATTTTGCTCTGCCCGTTGCATGGCGAGCTGGACTTAGCCGCGCAGCGGGCGGCCATTGAACCGGCTCCGGCCGGGCTGCGTAAGGTGGTACTGGCCACGAACATCGCGGAAACCAGCCTGACCATTGACGGCGTGCGAGTGGTGGTGGATGCCGGTCTTGAGCGAGTACCGCGTTTCGATCCGGCCAGCGGCATGACGCGTCTGGACACCCAGCGCATCTCCCGTGCTTCGGCCACCCAGCGCGCCGGTCGAGCGGGGCGACTGCAGCCGGGGGTGTGTTATCGCTTGTGGTCGCAGGCCCAGCATGAGCAGTTAGCCGCGTATAGCAGCGCGGAAATTCTCCAAGCTGACCTGGCCGGTTTGGCCTTGCAACTGGCGCGCTGGGGCGTCGAGCCGGCGGAGCTGGCTTGGCTGGATGCGCCGCCGGTCGCCGCCTTTGGCCAAGCTCGCGACCTGCTCGGGCGCTTGGGGGCGTTGAGTGCCGGTGGCGGTCTAAACAGTCACGGGCAGGCCATGGCCCAGCTGCCAGCGCACCCGCGAATTGCCCATTTACTCTTGCGTGGCCAAGCGTTGGGGTTGGGCGCGCTGGCCTGCGATTTGGCCGCGTTGCTCGGTGAGCGGGACATTCTGCGCGGCGCCGGGGCCGACCTGCATAGCCGTATCGGCCTGCTCAGTGGTGCGGACAAAGCCGCGCGCGGCAATCACGGCGGGGTCCAGCGGGCGCGGCAATTGGCGCGGCAGTTTCGCGGTTATTTAACCGGGCGTGCCAGCGAGGTGGTGGCCGAGCCAACGCACGAGCGCTGGTTGGGATGTCTGCTGGCATTTGCCTATCCCGACCGTATTGCCCGGCAACGGCGCGCGGGTGGCGCGGAATATCGCCTGGCCAATGGCCGTGCTGCGCTATTTAGCGAAACCGATGCGCTGATGAAACACGAGTGGCTGGTGATCGCCGACTTGGGCAGCCGTCAGGGCCAGCGCGAGGAACGCATATATCTGGCCGCCGAACTTGAGCCGGGCTTATTTAGCGGGCCTTTAGCTGAGCAAGTCAGCAGCCATGAAGTGCTCGATTGGGACGAACGCGAAGGCCTGTTACGTGCCGAACGCCAGCGCAAAGTGGGTGAACTGCTGCTCGACAGTCAGCCACAGACCCAGCTGGATGAGGCTGCACGCGCTGGCGCCTTGCTCACGTTGGTGCGGCGCAAGGGGCTCGAGCTGTTGGCCTGGACCCCAGAACTACGGCAATGGCAGGCCCGTTTGGCTTTGCTGCGCCGGCTGGAGTTGCAATCGGCGGCGCTTAGTCAGTGGCCGGATGTCAGCGATGCCGCGTTGCTGGCCAGCCTAGAGGACTGGCTACTGCCCTATCTGGGTAAGGTCAGCCGGCTGAGTCATTTTAATCAACTGGACTTGCCCGGCATGCTGGCCAGCTTGCTGCCCTGGCCACTGCCGCAGCGCCTTGATGAACTCGCTCCGAAAAGCCTCGAAGTGCCCTCCGGTTCGCGCATCAGCATCGACTATAACGAGCAACCGCCTGTGCTGGCGGTGCGCTTGCAAGAGTTGTTTGGGCTGGCCGATACGCCCCGTATTGCCGGTGGCCGTCAGCAAGTGTTGCTGCATCTGTTATCGCCGGGGCGCCGGCCGGTGCAGGTCACCCAAGATCTGGCCAGTTTTTGGGCCAACACCTATACCGAGGTAAAAAAAGACCTTAAGGGCCGATATCCCAAACATTATTGGCCCGACAACCCACTGCTCGCCGAGCCCACCGCACGGGCCAAACCGCGCCGTTAAGGCGTGCGGTATCAGCGATGTCGCGTTTGCACCCGTCGCTGTCGGCCGTAGGGCGAGTGGCTCGACTATGCTTAGGGCGCAGTGAATAAGCGCCGCTTAACGTGCGTTGTGGAGTTAATGATGACTGACGTCCTTATTGCACAAAAAAGCCCCTATGCCGTTGAGCTGGTTGCCGGTCAGCAATATTTCTGGTGCCGCTGCGGGCGCAGCCTTACCCAGCCATTTTGTGATGGTGCACATAAAGGTACGGGCTTAACGCCGTTGCGATTGACTGCGGATAAAACCGCCACTGTCTGGCTGTGCGGCTGTAAACACACGCAGTCGCCGCCGCGCTGCGACGCCAGCCATAACGCTTTGTAACCGGCAAAAAAAGGGGCTCGCATGCAGCGCAAGGTTTTCACCAATAAGGTTTATGAGCGCAAGGTGGTGCTAGTTACCGGTGGTTGCTCCGGCATCGGTCGGGCCTTGGTGTTGCGCTTTGCCCAAGCGGGGGCGCGGCTGGCTATTCTTGATGTGCAGCAGGCTGAGCTGGCGAGCCTGCTGCAACACCTGCGCGACCATCATAATGTTGAGGCACTAGGGCTGTGCTGCGATGTGGCCGATGCGGGCGCCGTGCAGCGGGCGGTGGCTCAGGTGTTGGAGCAATTTGGCGGCATCGATGTATTGGTCAATAACGCCGGAATCAGCCATCGCAGCACCTTTGCCGAAACCGAGCTTGGGGTGTTTGAACGGGTCATGGCGGTGAATTATTTTGG
>JBBKVZ010000010.1:0-9906 GCA_037968715.1 Pseudomonas sp. | reverse complement strand
GCTTTCATCGCCAGCGCGGTTAGCGCGACGACAGGAATTGCGGCCGTATGCGGGTCTTGTTTGAGCAGGGCGGTCGCCGCCAGGCCGTCCATGTCGGGTAGCTGGATGTCCATCAAGATCAGGTCCGGTTGTTCGCTGTGTGCCAGCGCGAGGCCCGTCTCGGCATCGGTGGCACAGAGTGGCAAGTGCCCGGCGTTACGCAGCAGCAGCGCCGCCAGCTTCATGTTCGCAGGGTTGTCTTCAATGACTAAGACACGGGCCATCTAGAGTAGCCTCTGCTGGGGCAGTAAGGCGTAGCTGGCCTCGTCAACCAAGCTGCCGGTGACGTCGGCGACCGGCAAAACCGAGGGTGTCTCGCTGCGCAGCGGTAACCAAACGGCGAAACTGGCTCCCTTGCCCTCGGCGCTGGCCACCGCCACGGTGCCGCCATGCAGTTCGGCCAATTGCTTGACCATGGCTAAGCCGAGGCCGGTACCCTCGAATTTGCGCGCCAGGCGGCTGTCAATTTGGCTAAAGGCTTGGAACAGTTTGGCCATGTCTTCCTTGCCGATGCCGATGCCGTTGTCAGTGACGCAAATTTCCAGAAACTCTTGGCAGTCATTGTCGGCCAAGGGAAAGCTGTGCACCGGCCAGCTCCCCGGTAACTCACCTACGGTTGCGCGTGAAACCCGCCGCGCACGCAAGGTTACATGGCCGCCGCCGGCGGTAAATTTGACCGCGTTGGAGAGCAAGTTGTAGATGATTTGTTTGGTTTTGCGCTGGTCGAGCAGTTGCTCGCCCAAGCCTTCGCCGGCTTCGAGTTCAAGACGAATGCGCTGCGCTGAAGCCTTTTCTTTGACGATCGAGAGACTGCTTAATAGCAGGCTGTGCATGTCGGCCGTTTCTAGGTCGAGGGTCATCATGCCGGCTTCGACCTTGGACAAATCTAGAATGTCGTTGATCAGCGAAAGCAAATGTTGGCCGCTGGTGAAGATGTCGCCGATGTATTCGTGCTGCATTTCGCTGGTTGGCCCCATAAGGCCATCTCGGAGCGCCTCGGAAAAACCGATGATGGCATTCAGTGGCGTGCGCAGCTCGTGCGACATGGTGGCGAGGAACTCCGACTTCATGCGGCTGGCATGCTCCAGCTCGATATTTTTCTCTTGCAGGGTGCGCTCGAAACGCTTGCGTTCAGTCACATCGCGCGCGGCGGCGAATACCCCTTGCACATTGCGCTCGCGGTCATAGAAGGTCGCGGCGTTGTAAGACACCACGGTTTCATCGCCATTATAGGCGCGCACGGTCAGCTCATAATCGCTCACCCGGTTCTCGGTGAGCACGCGCTTAATCGCCGCATCGGCCCGTAGCGGGTCAGTAAAGAAGTTATTGCAGGGCGCGCCAATTAGCTCATCGCGGGTGCGCCCGGTGAGCGCGATCATCTGTTGGTTGACGTCTGAGATGATGCCCTGCGGGTCGGTAGTCATCAGGGCGTCGATGTTCGACTCGATCAGCGAGCGGGTATAAAACTGCTGGTCGCGTAGGCGTTGATCGAGCAGGGTGCGGGCCTCCTCGACCTGTTTGCGGGCGGCATTGTCGGTGCCGATCAATAAGTAGCCGATGATTGTGTCCTCGGCGTCACGCAGCGCGGTGACCGAGACCACTGCTGGAAAGCGGCTGCCATCCTTGCGCACGTAGGTGAGTTCGTAGATATCTTCGATGCCGCGCATGGCCTTGAACACCAGTGCCTGGAAGCCCGGGGTAATCGGCGTACCCAACTCCACACTGAGCGCTGCGGCGCGCGCGACCAATTCCTGCGGATCAGAGATGTCGGCCGGGGTGATCTTGTTCATCACCTCGGCGGAGGTGTAGCCGAGCATGCGCTCGGCGCCGACGTTGAAGATCTGGATCACGCCCTTGGCGTCGGTGGCGATGCTAGAAAAGTTGGCGCTGTTGAAAATGGCATTCTGCAAGGCCCCGGCCTTGACCAGCGCCTCCTCGGCCTGTTTGCGTGCGGTGTTGTCGGTGCCGATTAGCAGATAACCGATGATGGCGTCTTGCTCGTCGCGCAGCGCTGTGACCGAGACGATGGCCGGGAAGCGGCTGCCATCTTTGCGAAAATAGGTCAGCTCGTAAATATCTTCAATGCCGCGTGAGGCCTTGAACACCAGCGCTTGAAAGCCCTGGGTGATTACGGTGTCAAACTCTAGGCTGAGGGCTTCGGCGCGGGCGATCAGCTCGCGTTGATCGGAGATATCGGCCGGAGTGATCTGATTGACTACATCCACCGCCGCATAACCGAGCATGCGCTCGGCACCCACATTGAAGATCTGAATAACGCCCTTTTCATCGGTGGCAATGCTGGAAAAGTTAGCGCTGTTGAAAATCGCGTCTTGCAGTGCGCTGGTTTTCAGTGGTGCTTTTTGCGGGCGTAGTTGCTGGCTGCCATCAGGCCTATCGAACGTGCTGTCCGGGTTGCTAATAAGGTCGATGGACGACATAAATCCTTCTCTGTACACAGTCACGTTGCATGGAGCGCCTCGAATAGCAACGGCATGGGAGGCGAATATGAGGGGCTTACGGATTGCTGCCGACCCGCACTGCAGGGTAAGAGGATAGCTCTGTAAAACTATAGTCGAGTTAAAGCCTTGCGCATCAGCGAGGCCAGGCTAAGCAGACGCTGCGATAGATACTCGCGACATCGGCAGCTCGGTCTCGCTGGTCAGTTTCGACAGTGGCCGTTCAGTAGTGATACCACTTCAACTCCAGCAGCACTTCGTTTTGTGGCGCGCTCAGGTGGCTGAACTGGCGTTCGGCGCTCAAGCGCAGGCCGAGGTTTTGGCTGAGCTCCCATTGCTGGTTTAGGCTGAGGGTGCGGCGGATTTCGCCGTTAACGAAGTAGTCGCCGGCGGCTTCCAAGCGCAGGTTGCCGAGCGGGTTGCGCCACAGTAGGCCAGTATCAAAACCCAGCGCCGGAGCGACAAGTGGCGCGAAGTCGTTGTTGTGCTCGAGACGACCGGTGAGCAGGCTAAAGCCCAGCAGCTCATCGGTTAGCTGCCAAGTACCGCCAGCGCCGCCGTTGATGTGGCTGACCAAGGTTTCTTCGCCGTCTTTATTGCTGTTGCCGGGCACTCGCTCAAAACCGCCGCGCACTTGCCACGACAGTGGTTGCAGCAACTGGTTGCGCGGCGTTAGTGAGCGGATGCTGGCTAGGTCAAGTTGCTGCAGTTGCCAGGCGTTGCCCTCATATTGGCGCACCTTTAAATTGAGGATTTCGATCTGCGCGCCGAGTGGGAAGCCATACAAATTGTCCTCTAGGTCGTGATAGGCCATGCGTAGGCCGTACTCGGCAAAGGCGCGGTCGCCACGGCTGCCGGCACCGAGCTGCCAGGTGCGTGAGTCGTGGCCGTCTTCTGGGCGGCCGGGGCGCTCGATGTTTAGTGGCGGTGGTGGGTTGCGGCTGATGGCTTGCAGCAGCTCGAAGCTACGCTCGGCTCTAGCCGTGTCACGTTCTTGGCCGTTGGCTTGATAACGCAGGAGGCGAAATGCACCGTCCTGAATCAGCGCTTGGCGATCAGGCGGCAGAGCAGTAAAGGTGTTCTGCTGCAATTGGCTGCTGTCGGCGGCGAGCTGCAACACCTGTTCTTGCTCGGCCTCGCTTAATGAGTCGGTGCGGCCGCGCAGTTCGCGTTCGCGCGAGGGGCGGTAGTTGATGTGCTTAACCAGCCCTGCGTCGTGGACGGCCTTTACGGTGTCGGTAGGGATGGCCGTGAGCTGAAACTGCTCAGTCAATTGCAGTCCGGGTCGGGCCACTTGCAGCAGCTCTAGGAGGCGGAAAGAGCAGTTTTCATCGAAGAAGAAATAGTCGAAGCGAATCTGTTTGAGCTCCCAAACATGCTCGATCATCCGCCCGGTTTCTTCTGGAGTCAGATTCAGTCGGTACTCCCACAGGTCGCGGTTTTCCAAGCGGGTGTATTCGGCCAGCTTCTCTCGGTAGGGCACCAATGCGAACAGACCGGGGTAGCCGCCCATCAAGCCTTTCCAGGCATACAACATGCTGTTGTCGGAACCCTCGATAAAGGCGCCAAAGTTTAGCGCGTAGCTTAATAGGGCGCTGCTGTGGGTAGCGAAGTCGGCCTGATCGATGCGCAGCAAGGTATGCCCAAACATTGACGATGGACTGTTTAGGTAGGCCGCCGGAAAGATTAATACCGCACTGTGCGGAGCGATGTCTTGATACCAGGTGTGAAACTCTGCGCACTGCGGTTGCGGCAAATCGCTCAGTTGCAATTGCTCGCGTAGCCAGCGGGTGCGGGCCGGGAATACACATTGGGCATGCTTGTCGCCAAGGCTGGCCGGGGCGTATAGGGCAGTCAGGGTGGCGCTCAGTTCGGCATCTGGCCGGCTCGGGCCGTCGCTGGCGAGAAAGAATTTAGCGTCATCGACGTGACTGCGCCAACCGCTGAATTTGCCGGTTTCATAGTGACCCAAAGATAACCAAAAAGAGTCATTGGCTAGGGCTTGTAGGCGCACATCGCTCAGTTGTGGTTGGGCGAATAGTGGCGCGCACAGGCACAGCGCTAAAAGGGGGATTAAGCGTTTGAACATGCGGGGGGATGCCGAGGAAGAACTAACGGTTACAGAAAATTGTGCACAGCGGCGGCGTAATTGTCGGTGCCGGTAAGCCTGCGCTTACATAGAACAACGCCCGCCTCGATGGAGGCGGGCGTCGATCACTTATGCGGCGTGGCTGTACTGGGCCAAACGTGCATCGTTTTTCATCACAGCCAAGGTGGCCGCTTGTACTTGCTCTGCAGTAACGCTGGCGCTGCTGAAGATTTCGCTGAAGTGCGCGTGGGTAACGGCGGCGAAGTGCGCGCGATCTTGCGGCTGTACGCCGAGTACCACGGCGTAAGTGGTGAGGGCTTCGCCGTCGCCTTTAGCCATGTCTTCGGACAGTTCGTCCATCATGCCGTTTAGGGCCAGCATCGATTTGCCGCCGTAAGTCAGCATGCCTTTGGTCGAGCAACCGTTGGTGCCTGAGGTCATGCCGAAAGTGGCGTTACCCGAGGTGCCGTTGGTGGTAGAGGCAATAAAGTGTGCGCCCATACCGCGATCGCCTTTAAACAACATGTTGCCCCAGCCGCAGCTTGGGCCGCCTGGTGCTTCAGCGAAGGCGTTAACGGAAAGAGCGGTGAGTAGCGTACCTAGCAGGAGTTTTTTCATAGTTTTACTCTCAATGCAGTCCATGGTAGTTGGCGCCAAAAAGTGCGGCGCCGTATTGCAGCTTTTCGAACTGTCTGCAGCCTGTCAAGGCCAGACTATTACAGTTGTGGACGATTAGGCGCTGTCGCTGATTTAGATCAGTAACGCTGAAAAATCAATCGTCACACTGAGGATAGACCCCATCAGGAGTGTATCCCATGACTAGCTTTGATCCGCGTAGTCTTTTGACCGTTCAGTCAGCTGAATATACTGCCCGCGCCAACGCAATTCGGCAGGACCTTGGCCGCATTCATTCGCCTGACTTTGACGAGCAGGCGCAGCAGCGGCAAAACGATGAAGTGCTTGTGGCGCTCCTCGCTGAGGCCGAAGAGGCGCAGCAGCAGATTGCCCATGCACTAACGCGATTGACTGATGGCAGTTACGGAAAGTGCCTGCGTTGTGCCGAGTCGGTTGCGCCTGCGCGTTTACACACGTTGCCGGCGGCAGAGTTCTGTTTGGCCTGTGCGGATCTGCCCGGCTGACGCAGTGGCTGAGTATTGTGCGGGCGAACACCTTGCCAGTGCTTAGCGGGCCGCGCCAGAATGGGTCATCTTCCGCCAGTAGAAGGATCACCCATGGCCGACTCGATTGCTGCTGCACTGCGCGTACCACCTGATGCACTAACTCGCCCGTTCACCCCTGCCCAGTTCAACTTCAGCACCACCGATGAGCTGGAGCCGTTTCGTGGTGTGCTCGGCCAAGAGCGCGCCGTGGAGGCTATGCAGTTTGGTGTGGCTATGCCCCGGCCCGGTTATAACGTCTATGTAATGGGCGAGCCGGGTACCGGGCGCTTCTCGTTTGTGCAGCGCTACTTGAAGGCCGAGGCGAAACGTTTGGCCACACCGGCTGATCGCCTGTATCTAAATAACTTTGATGAGCCTCGCGAGCCGTGTGCTCTTGAGTTGCCGGCCGGTAGCGCCAGCGCGTTTAGCGCCGATATTGGCCAGCTGATTGATAGCCTGCTGAGCACCTTTCCTGCGGTGTTTGAGCTGCCGTCTTATCAGCAGAAAAAAAGTGCCATCGACCGTATTTTTAATCAGCGCTATGACCGTGCGCTGGATGTGGTCGAGCGACAGGCGCTGGAAAAAAGCGTGGCGCTGTACCGCGACAGCAGCAACATTGCCTTTACGCCAATGAAAGACGGCAAGGCGCTGGATGAGGCCGAATTTGCTCAGTTGCCGGAGGCCGAACGCGAGGGTTTTCACGCGGCTATTACTGAGCTTGAGGAGCGCCTCAATGAGGAGCTTTCCAGCCTGCAACAGTGGAAGCGCGAGTCGAGCAATCAACTTCGTCAGCTTGACGAAGAGACCATCACGCTGGCCCTGCAGCCCTTGCTGACCCCGCTGTTTGCGCGTTATGAGCAGAATCCGGGGGTGTGCGCTTATCTGCAAGCGCTGCAGGCCAACTTGCTGAAAACAGTGGTCGAGCAGCTAGTGGATGTTGAGCGCGCAGTGGCGCAAACCCGCACGCTACTGGAAGAACAATACAGCCCCAGTTTAGTCGTCGGCCATCACCCGCAAGGTGGTGCGCCAGTGGTGTTCGAGTCGCACCCGACTTACGACAACCTGTTTGGCCGGATCGAATACAACACCGATCAAGGCGCGCTCTACACCAGCTACCGGCAGTTACGTCCCGGTGCGTTGCATCGCGCCAATGGTGGGTTTCTGGTGCTGGAGGCGGAGAAGCTGCTCAGCGAGCCGTTTGTCTGGGACGCCCTGAAGCGCTCCCTGCATTCGCGGCAATTGAAAATGGAGTCGCCGCTTGGCGAACTGGGCCGCGTGGCGACCGTCACGCTCAGCCCGCAGGTCATCCCGCTGCAGGTCAAAGTGGTGATCATTGGCTCGCGCGAGTTGTATTACACCTTGCAAGATCTGGATCCAGATTTTCAGGAAATGTTTCGCGTACTGGTGGACTTTGACGAGGACATTCCGCTGCTTGAAGACAGCCTCGAACAGTTTGCCCAGCTAATGAAAACCCGCACCAGTGAAGAGGCTATGGCGCCGTTGACGGCCGCAGCGGTGGCGCGTCTGGCCACTTACAGCGCACGCCTAGCTGAGCATCAGGGGCGCTTGTCGGCGCAGGTTGGCGATATTTTTCAGCTGGTCAGTGAGGCCGATTTTATTCGCCAGTTGGCCCATGAAGAGCACACCGATGTGGGCCACATCGAACGGGCGCTCAGGGCCAAGGCCGACCGCACCGGGCGGGTCTCGTCACGAATTCTCGACGACATGCTGGCGGGCATTATCCTGATAGACACCAGCGGCGCGGCGGTCGGCAAGTGCAACGGTTTAACCGTGTTTGAAGTGGGCGATTCGGCGTTTGGCATGCCGGCGCGGATTTCCGCCACGGTTTATCCGGGCGGCTCGGGGATTGTCGACATCGAACGCGAGGTCAATCTTGGCCAGCCGATCCACTCCAAGGGGGTAATGATTCTCACCGGTTATTTGGGCAGCCGTTACGCCCAGCAGTATCCGCTGGATATCTCCGCGAGCATCGCTCTGGAGCAGTCTTACGGTTATGTGGATGGCGACAGCGCCTCGCTAGGCGAAGTTTGCACGCTGATCTCGGCGCTCTCGCGCACGCCGCTTAAACAGTGCTTTGCCATCACCGGTTCGATCAATCAGTTCGGTGAAGTGCAGGCGGTGGGCGGCGTAAATGAAAAGATCGAAGGCTTCTTTCGTTTGTGTGAAGCGCGCGGCCTGACGGGCGAGCAGGGGGCGATTATTCCGCAGTCCAACGTGGCCACCTTGATGCTTGATGAGCGCGTGTTGCAGGCGGTGCGTGCCGGCACCTTTCATGTGTATGCGGTGCGCCAAGTTGATGAGGCGCTCGGCTTGCTGGTCGGCGAACCCGCTGGCGCGATGGATGAAGCGGGTGTATTTGCCGAGGGCAGCGTTAATGCGCGAGTGGTCAACCGCCTGCGAGAAATCGCCGAGCTGGGGCTTGATACTGAGGAGGCGGCCGATGAGGTAATTGCCCCGGTCGCGGCCAAAGCCGTGCGCAAAAAGCCGCAGAAAAAGCCGCTGCTGGCCGATCCTGCCGTATAGCCGTTGGGCGCTTAAAAGCTGTGACCGTTCGGTGGCTGGTCAGTCACTGAGCGTTTGCTAAGGGTGGCGTATTCTGGCGGTGTAAGGTGCTTTTGCAGGGTTCATCCACAGAGTTATCCACAGTTTATGTGGGTAACTTTTTGCCTTTATGGGGCTGTATTCTGGGTGTAGGCTGAAAGCGTGTCTTGGCGGGAGTCACGCTCATGCTACGCAGTGTTTGTCTAATTCGGCGCTATTTAGGCGTCGTTACCCGGATCGAGTGTGAGGTCCGCCCGTTGGCGGGTGAGCAAGGCTTGTGGGTGGTGCTCTGCGCCGCCGGCTTAGATGCCGAACAACCCTCGATGGTTAACCTGCAGGGCCCATTCTGCGGGCCTTGCATGGCAGAAGAGATACTTTGCGCGATAGTCGACAGCCTGCTTGCGCAGGGTTATCAGCAAGCGAACTCAGTGGCTATTTGGCGCTTGCACTTGCAGGCGCAAATTCGCCTATTGCAGGGGCCGCGGCCGGCTCCGCTGGGCAGTAAGCAAACCCATCCTAAGCCATGAAATAGCCCTGCTAGCGTTGTCTGGCGGGCGGTTGGCGGGTATCGCAGGTTCTCACGCGGCTGGGCTTATGAAAAAATGTTATCCACAATTTGCTTTGTCGCTTGTGTGCTGTTACCGCAGGTTGCCAACGTAGCGCTTCGGCTTGGTTGGCCGGCAGTGGCTGGGTATACTTGCGCTCGGTTTTTTATCTCCCTGTGAGGCTCCATGGAACGTTTTTTTGAGAAAGCGATGTATGCCTCGCGCTGGCTGTTGGCGCCGATTTACTTTGGCTTGTCGCTGGGTTTGCTGGCGTTGTGCATAAAGTTTTTCCAGGAGATTTTTCATATTCTCCCCAGCGTATTTAGCATGGCCGAGGCTGACCTAATTCTGGTGCTGTTGTCGTTGATCGACATGGCGCTGGTCGGTGGCTTGTTGGTAATGGTGATGTTGTCAGGCTACGAGAACTTCGTCTCGGCCCTCGATATTGATGAGGGTACGGAGAAGCTCAGCTGGCTGGGCAAGATGGACTCCAGCTCGTTGAAGATGAAAGTGGCCGCCTCGATTGTGGCGATCTCGTCGATCCATTTGCTCAAGGTGTTTATGGACGCCAAGAACACCCCGACTGAGTATTTGATGTGGTACGTAATCATTCACATGACTTTCGTGGTGTCGGCGTTTGCCATGGGTTATCTGGATAAAGTGACCAAGCACTAAGGCGAGTTTTGACTACTCGCCAGACAGCAAGAAGGAGCACAGCGGTGCTCCTTTTTTATTGGCCATGTCCTCGTTCTGTGTTGCCGGCACTATTTTGTAGGGTGGGCTTTAGCCCACCAGTGCGGGGTAAGAGCCTTGGTGGGCTAAAGCCCACCCTGCGTTTTGCGCTCAACACATAACGGCTACACAGCCATATAAAAGAGGGTAATAGCCGCGATGACCCAGCCGAACGATGAGCTAGCACTGATTAGCACCAAGACCCTGGAACACTACAGCCAGCGTGCTGCCGAGTTTTGGCAGGGCACCCGCGACCATGATGTGTCGCAGAATATCGCCGCGTTGCTGCGCCACTTAGGCGGCGCTGCGCCGCTGCGTATCCT
>JBBKVZ010000009.1:0-14806 GCA_037968715.1 Pseudomonas sp. | reverse complement strand
AGCACGCCAGTGTGGCGCGAACGCCAAGAATCTGCGGCCATGCTCCTGCGCCTAGCGCCTAGCCATGTGCGCTTCGGCCACTTCGAGTACTTCTATTACAGTAAGCACTCCGAGCAACTCAGCGCGCTGGCCGAGCACGTACTCACCTGCCACTTCGCCGAGTGCTGCACACAGGCCGAACCCTACGCGGCCATGTTCGGCGAAATAGTCGCGCGCAATGCTGAGTTGATCGCTCACTGGCAGGCCTATGGTTTTTGTCACGGCGTGATGAACAGCGACAACATGTCGATCCTCGGCATCACCTTCGACTTTGGCCCCTTTGCCTTTCTCGACGACTTTGACGCCCAGCACATCTGCAACCACTCCGACGACAGCGGACGCTACAGCTTCAGCAATCAAGTGCCGATCGCGCACTGGAACCTCAGCGCGCTAGCTCAAGCGCTAACGCCACTGATTGCCATCGACACGCTGCGGGAGTCACTTGGCCTGTTCCTGCCGCTGTATCAGGCCCACTACCTCGACCTGATGCGCCGCCGCTTGGGGCTGACTAGCTCCGATGAGCACGATCAGCAGTTGGTCGAAGACCTGTTACAACTGATGCAGGGCAGCGCCGTCGACTACAACCTGTTCTTGCGCCGCTTGGGCGAGCAGGCTCCCGAACAGGCCGTGGCCACGTTGCGCGAAGACTTCGTCGATCTTGCCGGTTTCGACCGCTGGGCCAGTGCTTACTGCGCCCGCGCCGGCCACGATGAGCACAACCAAGCAGCACGCCGTAAGCGCATGCATGCCGTCAACCCGCTGTATGTGCTGCGCAACTACCTAGCACAAAATGCCATCGAAGCCGCCGAGCGCGGTGACTACGCACCCGTGCGTGAACTGCACGCCGTGCTTAGCCAACCGTTTACCGAGCAAGCCGGCATGGCCCACTACGCCGAACGGCCGCCGCAGTGGGGCAAGCACTTGGAAATCAGCTGCTCGTCGTAAGCCGTGAGCGTGCAGCCGCGCTAGCGAACCACGCCGCGCGGCATCAGCGAACATCAACATCACCCGCAACAGCCCGGGGCAGACGTGGCGCAAGGGAATCGATAGCGGCGCTGCAAATAACCATCGCGCATATAAACCTCTGTAAACATTCTTAGACTATCTAAGCAAACCTCACTATCTTGGCGCCTTTGTACAACCTGCCACTGTGTTGTGCGCGTTATTCACGACAGATTTACCGCTAAGGAATACCCATGTCTTGGGACTCGCTACCTCTGTTATTTGTCGCCGCGCTGCTGGTTTGGGTGCTGGTGTCATTCGTACGCGAGAAGTGGAGCCCGGATATCGTCGCCGCCATTGCCGTGGCCGCACTGCTAATCAGTCAGTTGCTGACCCCTAAAGAAGTTCTCAGCGTACTCAGCAACTCGGCGCCAGTGACCATCGCCTGCATGTTCGTGCTGTCGGCCGCACTGGAGCGCACCGGTTGTATTGATGTACTGGGTAATTGGCTGGGCGACTTGGTGGGAGGCAGCCCGACACGCACCTTGTTCGGCCTGACCATCACCGCGCTGGTGATTTCGGCGTTTCTCAACAACACCCCGGTGGTGGCTATCCTCACGCCGGTGGCCATCTCGCTGGCCAAGCGCTGCGGCACCTCGGCCTCGAAACTGTTGATCCCGCTGTCGTACGCCACAATTCTTGGCGGCACGCTGACCATGATCGGCACCTCGACCAATATTCTGGTCGACGGCGTAGCCCGCAGCGCCGGACTGGCACCGTTTGGCATGTTTGAGATCACCGGCGCCGGGCTGATTCTGGCCACCGCCGGCATGCTCTACATGCTGACCATCGGCAAGCATCTGCTGCCCGAGCGCGAGAGCTTGTCTAAGCAACTGCGCCCAGAGCTCAACCGCACCTTTATGAGCGAGCTACTGGTGCCCCACGACTCGCCGATGATCGGCAAGACCCTCAGCGAAGCCAATCTAAATGGCGGCAGTGGCCTGCAGGTACTGAAGATTTTCCGCGAAGATCAGCAGCTCACCGAGCCCGACCAGCACACCGTATTAGCTGCCGGTGACCAACTGGTGATCCACGGTCAGGTCCAAGATGTGGTCGAACTGCGCGGCAGTGGCCACCTGACGTTCAACCGCAGCGAAGCCTTTGAAACCATTTCCAGCCACGATGTGATCCTCGCCGAAGCCATCGTTGGCCGTAACTCGCGCTACAGCAACCGGCCGATGCGCGACCTCGACCTCACAGCGCGCTACGGCATCGCGGTGCTGGCCGTGCATCGTCAGGACGAAAACGTGCAGGGCAACCTGGATGACTTTCAGCTGTTATTTGGCGACGTCATGCTGGTGGAAGGCACGCCCGCGCAGATCAAACGCTTCGCCGACAACGGCGAACTGATCAGCCTCAACACCGTGCAGGAACGCGCCTTTCGCCGCGACAAGGCACCGATTGCGATCATCGCTACCCTGTCAGTGATGCTGCTGGCCGCCTTTGGCGTGATGCCCATCGAAGGCCTGGCCATTATTGGTGCGGTGGCCGTGCTGGCCACCCGCTGCCTGGATGTGGAAGACGCCTACAAAGCGGTGGACTGGAAAATCCTCAGCCTGATCTTCGGCATGCTCGCCATCAGCATCGCCATGGACAAGGTCGGTTTGGTCAAACTGATGGTAGAGAACATCATGACTTGGATGCCCTGGGCCGGCCCGCTGCTGATGCTGTCGTTCATTTACTTATTCACCTCGGTGCTCACCGAAGTGCTGTCCAATAACGCCGTCGCGGTATTGGTCACCCCGATTGCCATTGGCATGGCCCACCATCTGGGTGTCGATCCAAGGGCTTTCGTGGTGGCCGTGATGTTCGCCGCCAGCGCCAGTTTCGCCACGCCGATTGGTTACCAAACCAACACGTTCGTGTACAACGCCGGCGGCTACCGTTTTACCGATTTTATGAAAGTCGGCATCCCGCTCAATCTGCTCTTATGGGCGGTCGCCACAGTCGTCCTGCCGCTGTTCTGGCCACTAACGCCGGTATAGGCCCACGCCGCTGCAAAGCTTAGGTATAACCAGCAGCACCGCGCGCATCCTTGTTCAAGGTCATTGACCGTGCCGGCAGTTTTCTTGATGCTGGCAAGCTTCTATTTCTAACAACAGGAACGCGTTTATGAAACTGGAAACCTTGGCCATCCACGCCGGTTATAGCCCCGATCCGACCACCAAGGCGGTGGCAGTGCCAATCTACCAGACCAGTTCATTCGCCTTCGACAGCACCCAGCACGGCGCGGACCTGTTTGACCTGAAAGTACCCGGCAATATTTATTCGCGCATCATGAACCCCACCAATGATGTGCTCGAGCAACGCGTCGCTGCACTCGAAGGTGGCGTCGGCGCGCTGGCGGTAGCCAGCGGCATGGCGGCCATTACCTATGCGATTCAGACCGTCGCCGAAGTTGGCGATAATATTGTCTCGGTGGCCAAACTGTACGGCGGCAGCTACAACCTATTCGCCCACACGCTGCCACGCTCCGGCATCGAAGTGCGTTTTGCCAGTCACGACGACATCGCCGGCCTAGAAGCGCTAATCGACGACCGCACCAAAGCGGTATTTTGTGAATCGATCGGCAACCCAGCCGGCAATATCGTCGACCTGCAAGCCCTGGCCGATGCTGCGCACCGGCATGGCGTACCACTGATCGTCGACAACACCGTAGCCACGCCGATTCTCTGCCGACCATTTGAGCATGGCGCCGACATCGTCGTGCACTCGCTGACTAAGTACATGGGCGGCCACGGCACCAGCATCGGCGGCATCGTGGTCGACTCGGGCAAATTCCCCTGGGCCGAAAACCAACAGCGCTTCCCGCTGCTGAACACCCCAGACCCGTCCTATCACGGCGTGACCTACACCGAGGCCTTTGGCCCGGCGGCATTTATCGGTCGCTGCCGCGTCGTGCCGCTGCGCAACATGGGCGCGGCACTCTCGCCGTTTAACGCTTTCCTGATTCTGCAAGGCTTGGAAACCTTGGCCCTGCGCATGGAACGGCACTGCGAGAACGCCCTCAAGGTAGCGACCTATCTGCAAAACCACCCGCAAGTGGCTTGGGTAAAGTACGCAGGTTTAGCCGATCACCCCGAGCATGAACTGGCGCAGCGCTTCACCAGTGGCGCACCGGCGGGCATCCTCACCTTTGGCATTCACGGTGGCATCGCGGCCGGTGCGCGCTTCATCGACGCCCTGCAACTGGTGGTGCGTTTGGTGAATATCGGCGACGCTAAATCGTTGGCCTGTCACCCGGCATCCACCACCCATCGCCAGCTGAACGAAGCGGAGTTGGCCAAGGCTGGGGTGAGTCAGGACATGATTCGCCTGTCGATCGGCATCGAGCATATCGACGATATCCTCGCCGATCTTGAGCAATCACTGCTTGCCGCTAAAGGTTAAAAGCAATAACGCCTTGATATCCGCAACAATGACTCCAGATACCACAGACCTATCTGGAGTCATGCATGTCTACCTTCCTGACCATTCCTTGCCCGCACTGTAACGGCCTTAACCGCATTCCCAACGAGCGTCTTGGCGATGGCCCGAGCTGTGGGCGCTGCAAAAAAACACTGCTGCTAAATAGCCCCTTCGAACTGAACCCGAGCAACTTTGCCAGCCAGACCAAAGGCGATCTGCCCCTGCTGGTGGATGTCTGGGCCAGTTGGTGCGGCCCCTGCCAAGCCTTCGCCCCGGTCTTTCAACAAGCAGCCAGCGTTTTAGTCGGGCGCTGTCGATTAGCCAAGCTCGACAGCGAAGCCCATCAGCAGCTCGCCGGCCAACTGGCCATTCGCTCCATCCCTAGTTTGATTCTGTTCAAAAATGGCCAAGAGCTGACCCGGCAAAGCGGCGCCATGGCTTGGCCACAATTAAACAACTGGCTGCAACAACACGGTATTTGAGCGCTTCGGTCAGCCGGGCCGAGCGACGCGGTCATTGCCTAGAACCGCGCAGGTCATAGGCTGGGATTTCGCCCCCAGAGGACTACGCTATGACATTCCCGGCAGAGCTGGCCAAGCAGTTCACCGAAGACAAAATTGCCTTCGTCAAACGCACCAACCTCAAGGCAGAGGTACTCGAACCCGGTTTCGTGCGCCTGCGGGTACCACTGTTGGGTAATGAAAATCACCTTGGCAGCATGTACGCCGGCGCCCTCTTCACCCTTGCTGAAATTCCTGGTGGCGCACTCTTTCTCACCAGCTTTGATGTCAAACGCTTCTATCCAATAGTCAAAGAAATGCATCTGCGTTTTCGGCGCCCCGCCACCGATGATATTTGTGTGGAGGCCCGTTTAAGTACGACAGAAATTCAGCGCCTGCAAAACCAGGCCGAGGCCAACGGCAAAGCCGAGTACTGGTTAGAGCTGGAGTTAACCGACCCGAGTGGCGAGGTAGTGGCCTTGAGCCGTGGCCTGTATCAATTACGCAAGTACTGACGAGTGAACTTGCCCTGAAAACAAATGCCGGCTATAGCTTAAAGTTAGGCTCTGCACGACCGAGCTAATCGTCGCACACCCATTAAGGGAGTAGCACTATGGCTGTCACCCACATTTTAGTCGCCCATGACCTTCGTAGCACCGCGGACTTAGCACTGCGCCGCGCCGCCCAATTAGCCAGTGAACATAACGCCCGGCTGACGTTGCTGCATGTGAGCGCAACCACGCAAACAGACGCCGAACGCGAACACAATGAACAACTGCTCGATAGCACCCTCACCCGTTTAGCGCCTGCTGGCAGTCAACTGCGTTTGGCCTGCGGACGTGCAGATGAAGTCATCCTTAAGGAGGTCAGCGAGCTGGGCGTCGACCTGCTCGTACTCGGTGCCCACCATCATCGGCACGACATATTCAGCGGCACCACACTGGACCGCATTGCCCGCGGCTGTCATATCCCCCTGCTGCTGGCATCTATAGACGAAGATCAACCTTACCAACGCGCTTTAGTCGGTTTGAATTTTTCCCTGAGCGCCTGCGCCGCATTCAGCCATGCGTATCAGTTACTGCCCAGTAGCGCCGAGCTACATGCCTTACATGTCCTCGATGTACTGCGCGGTGACACGCACGAAAACAAAGCTATGCTAAGCACCCAGCAACTGCTCTTTGAACAACTGCTCAGCGACGAAACCAGCAACCTGCCAGACACTGGCCCCACGCTCAGTCACGAAGTACAAACCGGCGATATGCCCAGTGTGCTGCAGCGCGTTATCAACACTTACCAGCCACAATTACTGGTGCTCGGCTGTCACAGTCGTAGCCCTTTGACCCAAGCCTTATTGGGCAGCTTGGCGCAGCACTATCTGCATAAAGCGCCTTGCGATATTTTAATGGTGCATTAAACCGCTGCAGTGGCATTTACTCGACACGGCACCGAGCATTGCTCGGTTGCCTTAGATCAAGGTGATGTGCGTAACTTCAGTCAAACTGCGATAACTCATGGAGGACATACCTTGCTCAAGCACATCCTGATTGCTCACGACCTCACCCATCAAGCCGATGTTGCACTGCGCCGAGCAGCGCAATTAGCCAACCAGCACGGGGCGCGCTTAACGTTGCTGCATGTGGTTGAAAGCACCAAGTCTGAGAGTGAGCTCGCCAGCCTGCGCGCAACCGCACAGGAAGTACTCGGTCGCCTAGCAAGTTTTAACCAGTGCGAAGCAAATGTACGCCTAGAGCAAGGCAAGCCTAACGAGGTGATCCTCAAACTGCTAAACACTGAAAGTATCGACTTGTTGGTACTCGGCGCACACCACAAGAACCGTCCAGAACTGTTCACCGGCACCAACCTCGACCGCCTCGCCCGCTTAAGCACGGCGCCCGTACTACTGGCCGTCAATGAAGATGGCCAGCCTTATCTGCAGGGGGTGGTCGCGATCGATTTTTCGTTGTGTGCCTGCAACGCCATGCAGCAGGCTTACCAATTACTCCCGCACAAGGCCGAGCTATTGGCGCTAAATATATTTTCAACCAGTAGCCGTTTAGCCAAACGCGATGCCGAAGAACGGCTAAACATGCAGAAGTTGCTGATTGAGCAGTTGATTATCGACGAATCGAGCCGCCTGCCAAAAAGTGGTCCGCAGCTAAAGCATGACGTTATTCCCGGCACCCTATCGGCAAGCTTGGACGATTTAATCGCCAAACGTCAGCCACAACTCCTCGCACTCGGCCGCCACAATCGCGGCGTGCTGGCCGAGACGCTGCTCGGCAGCCTTGCCCAGCATTATCTAAACAAGGCGCCTTGCGACGTGCTTCTGGTCCGCTGAGGCAAGCAGGCGCCGCATACGCATGCGGCGTCATTCTGGCGAAATTTAAGCGTCGCGACTTTCCAATAAATGATAGAGCTCAACAAACTGCTGGGTGAGTTTGTGTTTGGGCTCAAGAAAGATCAGCGGTGTACACGCCTGATGCGACTCGCGCATCTTCACCGAACTGGTCAGGTACACCGGTAACACCGGAAGCTCTTCGGCCAGCAACTCATCCAGCAATTGCTGAGGTAGGCTGGCGCGCGGCTGGAATTGGTTGACGACAATACCCTCAACTTCGAGGCTTTCATTGTGGTCGTCTTTGATTTCTTCAATTTCACGCAACAGGCTATACAGCGCTTGGCGCGAGAAGCTGTCGCAGTCAAAAGGAATCAAGCAACGGTCCGCAGCAATCATCGCCGAAACGGTATAAAAATTCAGCGCAGGCGGGGTGTCGAGGTAGATCCGGTCATAATCCTCAGACAGCTCATCAAGCAATTTACGCAGCTTATTGATTTTGTGTTTGGACTCAAGCTTAGGCTGCAAATCCGCTAATTCTGCCGAAGCAGTAATCACGTGCAGGTTCTCAAAAGGCGTTTCGTAGATGTCTACCTTGCCTTTTTTCGACAAGATTCCGCCATTCAATGTCTGCTTAAAAAACTCAGCGATGCCCATCGGCACATCATCGCCGGTCAGACCGGTCAGATAATGCGTGGAGTTAGCCTGAGCATCGAGGTCGATCAGCAACGTGCGATAGCCCTGCGAGGCACTGACTGCCGCGAGGTTGCACGCAATACTGGATTTACCCACACCACCTTTCTGATTAAACACCACGCGCCGCATGCCACATCTCCCTGAGCCATCGTATGGCCTAGAGTCTAAGCAATGCGCGCGGTTTGGGCGAGAGGTTAATCCCGCGCCCTAGCCGCGAAAAGGCGCCGCGAAGCCCTCAGGCCTCTAGATGGTATTGCGCCGAATATTCATGCACGGCTTCCATAAACGCACCGGCGTGGGCCGGGTCGACTTCTGGGGTAATACCGTGACCAAGGTTGAACACGTGCCCACTGCCTGTGCCGTAGCTGGCCAGAATGCGCGCCACCTCGGCACGAATAGCCGCTGGCTTGGCGTAGAGCACGGTCGGGTCCATGTTGCCTTGCAGTGCAACGCGATGACCAACCCGACGCCGGGCATCGCCCAAATCGCAACTCCAATCCAAACCCAAAGCATCGGCGCCGCTGTCGGCAATCGACTCCAGCCACAGACCACCGTTTTTGGTAAACAAAATCACCGGCACCTTGCGGCCATCGTGCTCACGAATTAGGCCACTGACGATCTTATTCATGTAGGCCAACGAAAACTCTTGGTAGGCCGCAGCCGACAAGTTGCCGCCCCACGTATCGAAGATCTGCACTGCCTGCGCACCGGCCAAAATCTGCCCGTTGAGGTAACTGGTCACCGACTGCGCGAGTTTATCCAGCAACAAGTGCATGGCTTGCGGGTTGTCGTAGAGCATGGCCTTGGATTTACGGAAGTCTTTCGAGGAACCCCCTTCAACCATATAAGTGGCCAATGTCCAAGGGCTGCCCGAAAAACCTATCAGCGGCACCCGGCCATTCAGCGCGCCACGAATAGTACGCACGGCGTCCATCACATAACCCAAGTCCTTCTCGGGATCCGGGATCGGCAGTGCTTCTACATCAGCCATGCTGCTGATGACCTTCTTGAAGCGCGGTCCTTCGCCCGTTTCAAAATACAGGCCCTGGCCCATCGCATCGGGAATGGTCAGGATGTCGGAGAACAAAATCGCGGCATCCAGCTGTGGATAGCGATCCAGCGGCTGCAAGGTCACTTCGCAGGCAAACTCAGGATTCTGCATCAAGCCCATAAAATTACCGGCCTTGGCGCGGCTGGCGCGGTACTCCGGCAAGTAACGACCGGCTTGGCGCATCATCCATACGGGTGTGACATCGACAGGCTGCTTAAGCAAGGCACGCAAGAAACGGTCGTTCTTCAGGACAGTCATAACAGCATCCGGGATAAAGGTGCGGGTATTGTCGCAAAGCGCAAAACAAAAGGCACGGCGAGTGCCGTGCCTTTTGTCTATCGCGTTGACTCAGATCAGCCGCTAGCGGCTAATGGGTCAAACTTCTAGGTAGTCGAGGATGCCTTCGGCAGCTTGACGGCCTTCAAAGATCGCCGTCACCACCAAATCAGAACCGCGGACCATATCGCCACCGGCGAAAATCTTTGGGTTACTGGTTTGATGCTTAAACTGAGACTGCTCAGGAGCAATCACTCGACCCTGGCTATCGGTCTGAATAGCAAACTGCTCAAACCAAGGCGCAGGACTTGGCCGGAAACCGAAAGCGATAACCACCGCATCGGCCGGAATGATCTGCTCCGAACCTGGAATCGGCTCAGGACTGCGACGGCCGCGGGCATCTGGCTCACCAAGGCGAGTCTCAACAACCTTTACGCCTTCGACTTTATCTTCACCGACAATCGCGATTGGCTGACGGTTATAGAGGAAGCGCACGCCTTCTTCTTTGGCGTTTTTAACCTCTTTGCGTGAGCCCGGCATGTTCTCTTCATCACGACGATAAGCGCAGGTAACCGTTCTTGCGCCCTGACGAATAGCGGTTCGGTTGCAGTCCATAGCGGTATCACCACCACCGAGCACAACAATCTTTTTGCCTTTCATGTCGACAAAATCAGTCGTCGATTTCTCAAAGCCGAGATTGCGGTTAACGTTGGCAATCAGGTAATCCAGCGCATCATGCACACCTGGCAAGTCTTCACCGGGGAAGCCGCCCTTCATGTACGTGTAGGTGCCCATGCCCATAAATACGGCATCGTATTCGGCGAGCAATTGCTCAACGGTAACGTCCTTGCCGACTTCGGTGTTCAAGCGAAACTCGATACCCATACCGGTAAACACTTCACGGCGATGGCTGAGCACCGTTTTTTCTAGCTTAAATTCAGGGATCCCAAAGGTCAGTAAACCACCGATCTCTGGATTCTTGTCGAACACCACCGGCTTGACGCCGCCGCGCACCAAAACATCGGCACAGCCTAAGCCAGCGGGACCGGCACCGATAATCGCGACCTTCTTGCCGGTCGACTTAACCTTGGACATATCCGGGCGCCAGCCCATGGCAAAGGCCGTATCGGTGATGTATTTCTCCACCGACCCGATGGTCACCGCACCAAAACCGTCGTTAAGGGTGCAAGCGCCCTCACACAGACGGTCTTGCGGGCAAACACGGCCACAGACTTCCGGCAGCGTGTTGGTCTGATGCGCCAGCTCAGCGGCGGCCAAGATATTGCCTTCCGCCACCAGCTTCAGCCAGTTAGGAATGTAGTTGTGCACTGGGCACTTCCACTCGCAATACGGATTACCGCAGCCCAGGCAACGATGCGCCTGATCAGCAGCTTGCGCAGGTTTGAAGGGTTCGTAGATTTCCACGAACTCCTTTTTGCGCTGGCGCAGCAGCTTCTTCTTTGGATCCGCGCGACCGACTTCGATGAACTGGAAGTCGTTATTTAGACGTTCAGTCATGAACAAAACCTCATTACGTCAGCGTTAAGCCTAAGGTTTAACGCTGTAGGCAACTCAATACGGTTATCAGCACCGGCGCTATCACGCCGGCGCCTGTCGCCATTAATTATTGCGGGTTAGCGCGGGTGCTCGAGAGCAGCGACTCGAGATTTGCAGCCTTCGGTTTAACCAGCCAGAACTTGCGCACGTAATCGTCCAAGTTCTCGAGCAGGTTACGTCCCCAAGCACTGCCAGTTTCAGCCACGTATTCACTCAGCACACCGTGCAAATGGCTGCGTTGGGCTTCGGTTGCTTCGCTGTTAATGCGCTGAATTTCCACCAACTCATGGTTCACACGGTCAACGAAGCTGTTGTCCAAGTCCAGCACGTAGGCAAAGCCGCCCGTCATGCCCGAGCCAAAGTTGTAGCCGGTACGGCCCAATACACAGACAAAACCACCGGTCATGTACTCACAGCAATGGTCGCCGGTGCCTTCAACTACGGTGTGAGCACCGGAGTTACGCACTGCAAAACGCTCGCCTGCGGTACCGGCGGCGAACAACTTACCGCCAGTTGCACCGTACAGGCAGGTGTTACCAATAATGGCACTGTCCTGAGTTTTGAACACACTACCAACTGGCGGCACTATGACCAGCTTACCGCCGGTCATGCCTTTACCGACGTAGTCGTTGGCATCGCCTTGCAGATACATATTCAGGCCGCCAACGTTCCACACGCCAAAGCTCTGCCCAGCAGTACCTTTAAAGCGGAAGGTGATCGGCGCCTTGGCCATGCCTTGGTTGCCGTGCAGCCGAGCGACTTCACCGGAAACACGCGCACCAATAGAACGGTCACAGTTGCAAACATCTAGCGCAAACTCTGCGCCCGTCAGGCCATCAATGGCAGGGCGCGCCAACTTGACCATTTCTTCGGCGAGCAAACCTTTGTCGAATGGTGGATTGCGATCCACCTGACAGAACTGCGGCTTATCGGCCGGAATGTAATCGCTGCCCAGCAACGGTGTGAGATCAAGGTGGCGCTGTTTGTCAGTTTCACCCGGCAACATATCAAGCAAATCAGTACGCCCGATCAACTCTTCAAGGCTGCGCACGCCAAGCTTGGCCAACCACTCACGGGTTTCCTCAGCCAAGAAGGTGAAGAAGTTCATCACCATCTCAACAGTGCCGATGAAGTGATCTTTGCGCAGCTGCTCGTTCTGGGTGGCCACGCCGGTGGCGCAGTTGTTCAGGTGGCAAATACGCAGGTACTTACAGCCCAGCGCGATCATCGGCGCAGTGCCAAAACCGAAGCTTTCCGCACCCAAGATGGCCGCTTTAACCACGTCAAGGCCGGTTTTCAGGCCGCCATCCGTCTGCACCCGCACCTTGCCGCGCAAGTCATTGCCGCGCAACGTTTGGTGGGTCTCGGCCAAGCCGAGCTCCCAAGGTGCGCCCGCATACTTGATCGAGCTCAGCGGCGAGGCACCGGTACCACCGTCGTAACCGGAGATGGTAATCAGGTCGGCATACGCCTTGGCAACACCGGCCGCAATAGTGCCGACACCCGCCTCAGCTACCAATTTAACCGAAACCAGCGCCGACGGATTGACCTGCTTAAGGTCGAAGATCAACTGCGACAAGTCTTCAATCGAGTAGATGTCGTGGTGCGGCGGCGGCGAAATCAAGGTCACGCCAGGCACTGCATAACGCAGACGGGCAATCAGACCGTTAACTTTGCCGCCCGGCAACTGTCCACCTTCGCCAGGCTTAGCGCCTTGAGCGACTTTAATCTGCAACACTTCGGCGTTAACCAAGTATTCCGGGGTGACACCAAAACGCCCCGTCGCCACCTGCTTGATTTTCGAGCTGCGCACGGTGCCGTAACGAACAGGGTCTTCACCACCCTCACCGGAGTTAGAGCGCGCACCCAAACGGTTCATGGCCTCGGCAATGGCTTCGTGGGCTTCTGGCGCCAAGGCACCCAGAGAAATACCCGCTGAGTCAAAGCGCTTGAGAATTGCCGTAACCGGCTCAATTTCGCTCATTGGCAGCGCTTGCTCGGCCAATTTCACCTGCAACAAGTCGCGCAGCATGGATACCGGACGGGTATCTACCAGCGTGGTGTATTGCTTGAAGATCTGGTAATCGCCTTGCTGTACCGCTGCCTGCAGGGTGTTGACCACATCCGGGTTGTAGGCATGGTATTCGCCACCGTAGACAAACTTGAGTAAGCCACCTTGCTGAATCGGCTTGCGATTATTCCAAGCCTCCTTGGCCAACAGCTTTTGCTCAGCTTCGATATCAACAAAGCGCGCGCCCTTAAGACGACTGGCAACCCCGCGAAAGCTCAACTCAACCACATCATCAGCCAGACCTACGGCCTCAAACAGCTGGGCGCCACGGTAGGAGGCGATGGTTGAAATACCCATCTTCGAGAGGATCTTCAGCAGCCCTTTAGAGATGCCTTTGCGGTAGTGCCTGAATACTTCATCCACGTCACCGAGCACTTCACCGGTACGAATCAGGTCCGCCAACACTTCATAGGCTAAGAACGGATAAACCGCTGAGGCACCAAAGCCAACCAACACTGCAAAGTGATGTGGGTCGCGCACAGTGGCGGTTTCCACCAAGATATTGCAATCGCAGCGCAGACCTTTTTCTACCAAGCGGTGGTGAACTGCACCGACCGCAAGCGAGGCATGCACCGGTAAATTACCCGGAGCAATATGACGATCGGTCAACACCAATAAGGTTTTGCCGGCACGCACAGCCTCCTCCGCTTGATCGGCTACGCTGCGCACAGCCGCTTCCAGACCGAGGCTTTCGTCATAGTTGAGATCAATAATCTGCCGATCAAAACCCGGCGTGCTGAGTTTCATCAGCGCTTGCCACTTGGCCGGCGAGATCACCGGTGAATTCAAGATGACACGACTGCCGTGGGCAGGTGACTCGTCAAAGATGTTGCGCTCGGCACCGAGGCAAACCTCCAACGACATCACAATGGCTTCGCGCAATGGGTCGATCGGCGGATTAGTAACCTGCGCAAACTGCTGACGGAAATAGTCATAGGTCGAACGCACGCGCTGCGACAATACAGCCATCGGCGTGTCGTCGCCCATCGAGCCAACAGCTTCCTGACCTTGCTCAGCCAAAGGCCGCAGTACCTGATCACGCTCTTCAAAGGTGACCTGAAACATCTTCATGTATTGCTTGAGCTGGTCGGCGTCGTAACTGGCTGCGCCCGGCTCGTCATCCAAACTGCCCTGAATACGTACGGCATTGCCACGCAACCACTGCTTGTAGGGATGGCGCGACTTTAGACGATTATCAATGTCGTCTGTGTGCAGCACTTGTCCAGTCTCAGTATCTACCGCCAACACTTGCCCAGGGCCAACGCGACCTTTGGCAATCACGTCATCCGGCTGGTAGTTCCACACGCCGATTTCCGAGGCGATAGTGATGTAACCGTTAGTTGTGGTGACCCAGCGCGCTGGGCGCAGACCGTTACGATCAAGCAGGCACACGGCATAACGGCCGTCAGTCAGCACGATGCCAGCCGGACCATCCCAAGGCTCCATGTGCATGGAGTTGTATTCGTAGAATGCACGCAGGTCAGCATCCATGGTTTCCACATTCTGCCACGCAGGCGGAATGATCATCCGAATGCCACGGAACAGGTCCATACCGCCGGAAACCATTAACTCGAGCATATTGTCCATGCTGGAGGAGTCGGAACCCACGCGATTTACCAGCGGGCCTAGCTCATCGAGGTCAGGCAGCAGATCATTGGCAAACTTAGTGCGCCGTGCCTGCGCCCAGTTACGGTTGCCGGTGATGGTGTTGATTTCACCGTTGTGCGCCAAGAAGCGGAATGGCTGGGCCAACGGCCACTTTGGCAGGGTGTTGGTGGAGAAGCGCTGGTGGAATACGCAAATCCCGGTTTGCAGGCGGGCATCGCTCAAGTCCGGGAAGAACTGAGCCAAGTCGACCGGCATCATCAATC
>JBBKVZ010000008.1:0-3351 GCA_037968715.1 Pseudomonas sp. | reverse complement strand
AGCTGTGGCACGTCGGGCGTATTTCCGATCCGGTTTATCTGAATGGCCAGCTGCCCGTTGCGCCAAGCGCCGTGCAGCCTGCTGGGCATGTCAGTTTGATCCGCCCGATGAAAGACTTCGTAACCCCGCGCGCGCTGGAAACTGAAGAAATCGCCGATATCGTCGATGCGTATCGCCTCGCTGCAGAAAACGCCAAGGCCGCCGGTTTTGATGGCGTGGAGATCCACGGCGCTAACGGCTATCTGCTAGACCAGTTCCTGCAGAGCAGCACCAACCAGCGTAGCGACCGTTACGGTGGCAGCCTAGAAAACCGTGCACGTTTGCTGCTGGAAGTGACCGATGCGGCCATTGAGGTTTGGGGCGCTGGCCGTGTGGGCATGCACCTAGCACCGCGGGGCGATGCGCACGACATGGGCGACGCCAACCGTACAGAGACCTTCACCTACGTGGCCCGCGAACTGGGTAAGCGCGGCATTGCCTTTATCTGCGCCCGCGAAAAAGAAGCCGACGACAGCCTCTCACCAGGCCTGAAAGAAGCCTTCGGCGGCGTGTTTATCGCCAACGAGCGTTTTACCAAGGCGCAAGCCAATGAGTGGCTGCAAAGCGGCAAAGCTGACGCAGTGGCTTTTGGCATTCCGTTTATCGCCAACCCGGATCTGCCGGCGCGCCTGCAACAAGATGCCGAACTGAACACCCCACACCCAGAAACCTTCTACGGTAAAGGCCCAGTCGGCTACCTCGACTACCCAACGCTGTAAGCCGAGGGTCGCAATGCCCCGTCCGGCACTAGGTTTACGCCTGTCCGGGTAGGCTGCAAGTCGCAAAAAGCCCGGTGCAGTGCACCGGGCTTTTTGTATTATGGCCAACCTCTGCCGCGTTATTGGCATTGGCCATGACCAGATATTGCCTGCAATTTGACGAATGCGCCGCGACGATGCCGCAGGCTTCAATCAGCCTGACCGGCCACACTCCCTGTAGCGGCCCACACGGCTCACACGCGAAATAGTTTGCCTGACTCCGCCTGCTGCCAAGTCAGGCAATCGTCCGCGGTTTTCAGAGGACGCGTTTGCGCCTATTACGATTCGCTGCTGGGGTTAGTCGTGGTGGTTTTTAAATACTGATCCAGCGGTATCAGCATGTTTGCGGCTTTGCCCAGTTCGTCCGAGAGTGTCTGGGCGGCCATGACCATTTTGGTGGTTAAACCCTTGGTCGCTGCAATGTTCTTTTTGGCGTTGTTTGCGGGTGAGTTGTCTAGGGTTGCTGATTGTAGAAGCAGAGCCAGGCCAAGATTTTTGTCTGCCTTCACGCCATCGCCGCGCATATAAAGCATGCCCAGATTGCCTATGGCGAGCGCATCGCCTTGGGCCGCCGCTTTGCGATACCACTGATTAGCCTGTGCAAAATCTACAGCGCTGCCACGACCGTTTTCATAGAGCACGGCGAGATTGAATTGCGCGTTGGAATTGCCTTGCTGTGCAGATTTTTCATACCAAACAATCGATTGTTGTTCGTCCTTGGCGACCCCGATGCCTTGCTCGTACATCAGCGCCACATTGAACTGGCCATCGGCGTTGCCAGTGTCCGCCACGGCGCGAAATTCTTTGAATGCCAGCGGTAAGTCACCGGCGTGATAGGCCGTAACGCCTTCCTCCAAGCCGGCCCGCGCCGGACTACTGAGGAAGCTGAATATCGCCACCAGCGCTAGCGCAGCGGTAGGGTGAAGGATTCGTTTCATGGCTTTCATTTGCAAGATCTCTGCTGTGTTGGTGAAGTCGCTGGCCCATGATTAACACGTCTACAGTCAAACTTACTCATGGTTTGGGTCTTGGTATTTGTCATGGTGCTTGTCGTTGTTAGATAGATGCAATCAGAAGTTGCGGGGCGTAGCTATGGTTTGCTGTGGCCCATCGTGACATGCCGAAATCGTCTGAAGCGCTCACGCGGGAGATAAAATATCTCTTTCCCCAGTTCTCGATGCACGATGGTCAACGAGTGCTGGCCCGCTCGGCAAGCTAAAGCGAGAGGCTACAGAATAGCCAACCCAAAACCGCGCCCATCAATGTTGTCCGTGGGCGCGCTCTTGGGCATGCTGTAAGGCCCTGTGAGTGATTGACCCCAAAGAATGGCCCTTGAATCCCCCACCACTGAGATAAAACCCACCCTTAAAACCCACGCTTGGTTCTCGGTGATCTGGCTGATTTACCTTATAGATTGGGCTGACCGGTTCGCCATCAGTGCGGTGCTGCCGGCAATTAAGGAGGAATTTGCATTCAGCGACAGCCAGCTTGGTTTGATGTCGGGCTCCCTGTTTCTGGGGCTTGCGTTGCTGGCCGTACCCTGTGGCTTGGCAGTGGACCGCTTCAGCCGCAAATACATGATCACCCTGATGACTTTGCTCTGGAGCGCGGCTACCTGGAGCACGGGGCTCGCGCGCTCCTTTACTGAGTTGGTGCTGGCGCGGGTATTGGTGGGCGCAGGGGAAGCGGGCTACAACCCGGCCGGTTACGCGCTGATAGCCGCTTGGTACCCGGCGCGACTGCGCGGCACCATGATTGGCCTGTTCAACGCCGCGCAACCCATCGGGGTCAGCGTCGGCGTTATCGCTGCCGGTTACCTCGCGGCCTCGTATGGTTGGCGGGCGGTGTTCGGAGTGCTGGCCATTCCGGGCATTCTGTTAGCGCTGGCCATGCTGTTTGCACCGGATTACAAAGTGCGCAAAATTGCTCAAGCCGAGCACAGTGAGAAAGGTCCAAACATTGCCAATACCTTTGGGTTCATTGCGCGCAACCGCACACTGCAATTAATTTACTTGGCCCAAGTGCCAATTACTTTTTACATCGTCAGCATTGCTATCTGGGGCCCGACATTTTTCGTCCGCCAGTTCGCGCTGAGCATTGCCGATGCGGCTAGCGTGATTGGCTTGATTACGCTCATTGCCGGCGTTGGAGCAGTGTTCGGCGGCATGCTCAGCGACAGACTCGGCAAAGGCAAGCCGCGCGCGCGGGTCAGCGTTTGCTTGCTTTTTCTTGCGGTGCCGCTGGTGCTCCACAGCGTAGCCTTCCTCGGCTCATTACAGGGGCTACCGCTATGGGGATGCGTCGCGCTTTGTGCGGTGGGCCAGTGCTTCGCAGTGGCGAATTGGGGCACCCTTGTCGCCGCCGGCATTGACCAGTCACCTGTTCAGTACCGTGCCTGCGTACAGAGCTTCATGCCACTATTTCAGGCGCTGGCGGCTCTCTGCGCAGGGGTTGTCAGCGGCATGTTGTCCGATGCCATCGGGCTCACCTTGGCCCTCGAAGTCATCTTGGTGGTGGGCATGGTCTGCGCCATGTTGTTACTGCGTGCCGCTGC
>JBBKVZ010000007.1:0-19337 GCA_037968715.1 Pseudomonas sp. | reverse complement strand
ACCTGCTCACGCAAACCGCTGCGCGGCTGGCCTTGCATGCGTTGCACCAACTCACCCAAGGTTTTTATGCCTTGCTGCTCCATCAACTTATTGAGCCGACTGGATACCAGATAGAGCTTATTGCTACCCAGTAAAATGCCACAGGCTTTTTCCAGGAAGACGCGGAACTGCTCAAAATCCAGATTACCTGAAGTCACTAGGATGCCTCACCGCTCATAATAATTATTGAGAGCTTAGCTCTCAGTCCCCGTCTGCCGCATTAATGCGTGCAACAACACGAGCAGCTAATTCATCTGGCCGAAATTTAGCCAAGAAGTCATCGGCACCAACCTTTTTCACCATCGCCTGGTTGAATACACCCGAGAGCGAAGTATGCAGGATGATGTGCAGCTTCTGCATACGTTGATCTGCACGAATTTCAGCAGTGAGGGTATAACCGTCCATTTCCGGCATCTCAATGTCAGAAATCAACATCAAAAGCTCGCGCTCAGGCTGCCGGCCCTCCTCAACCATGTTGCGCAGATAGTCATACGCCTCTCGTCCATCATTGAGCGCCACCACCTCGACACCAATGGTTTCAAGGCAGCGTTTTACCTGCTTACGGGCTACCGATGAGTCATCGCAAATCAACACACGTTTGGTGACTGCTTTTGCTTGAGTCGCTACATCAACCACACCTTCGGAAATCGTTTCAGACGTCGGCGCAACCTCGGCGAGAATTTTCTCAACGTCAATAATTTCAACCAGCTGATTATCAACCCGGGTAACGGCGGTTAAGTAATGATCACGACCGGTGCCGCGGGGTGGCGGATGGATCTCCTCCCAGTTCATATTGACGATTCGCTCAACCGAACGCACCAAAAAGCCCTGCACTTTGGTGTTGTACTCAGTGATGATCACGAAGCTGTTTTTAAGATCGTCCAGCCCAGTCCCGCCAGTGGCTATTGCCAAGTCAAGAATCGGAATAGTGCCACCACGTAAACTCGCAACCCCACGAACAACCCGACTGGATTTAGGCATGATGGTGAGCTTGGGGCATTGCAGCACCTCCTTCACCTTAAACACGTTTATTCCGTATAGCTGGTTGCCTTCAAGGCGAAACAACAACAACTCAAGACGGTTCTGCCCGACCAGCTGTGTACGCTGGTTCACCGAATCCATTACACCTGCCATGCCCTGACTCCTTACATTTAAGTCTGCGGACGCATCACCCAGATTAGCAGACGGCACGGGCCTTGCTTTTCATTTGTGATGAAAAGCAAACCGACATTATTCCGACGCCTACTAAGCGCATGCCAGCATACCTGTGTGGCTGCCCCAATTTTGTTCAGCGCGGGAATTCACCCAAGCATCTCGGCAGCTGAAATAACCTCGCCCGAGCAGCTTATCGGCATTAGTCAGCAATTTCTTGAGGAAGCGGTTAACAGCTATCTAGTGCGCAGTGAGATTCAAGCCCGACACGAGGTAGAAGTCCATCGCTTAGACCCACGCCTGCGCCTGCCTGCTTGTAACAAAGAACCCGTGGTCAGACTGGAAAGCCCTGCACAACCGGTCGGGCGCGTCACTCTGCGGGTTCGCTGCGAAGGCACCAGCCCCTGGACCATCTTTGTTCCCGCGCAGGTACGTATTTTCCAAGGTGTATTAATAGCTAACAGGCCTTTGAAACGTTTAGCCGTGCTCAGCGCCAGCGATCTAAAATTGGCTGAGCGAGATATAGGCTTACTTAACCAGGGTTACTTGACCGCCATCGAGCAAGCAGTCGGCAAGAAATTGACACGCCAGCTGCTCACCGATCAAATACTGGCGCCTAATTACTTGAAACAGGCCGAAGTCGTTCGCAAAGGCGATCATGTGGTGATTACCGCGCGCAGCGCCGGCATTAGCGTGCGCATGGGCGGCGAGGCCCTTACTGATGGAGCTTTAGGTGAGCAAATACGCGTACGTAATCGCGGCTCAGAGCGGGTAATTAGGGCCCGCATAACCGGTCCAGGACAGGTCGAAGCCGCAATGTAGCGCCGTTTTTTGTGGCCTAATGAGGCAATATTTTTCTAAACTGCTTAAAAAGACTTATCTACCCTAAAGTTTTCTCAGTGACGGCCGTAAAGCTAGACAAGCGTCCAAACACTTTTCGAGGTTTTGCATCATGGTCATCGACTTTAACCGGCCTAATAACGTCAGCAGCCCCAGCCAAAGCAATAGCAGCCGTGCGGGCAGCACTCAGTCGAACAATGCCAGTGATGCATTAAATGCTGGCAAGTCTGCACCTGTAACAGCCACCCCGACGACGCCGAGCACGGCTAAAAGCGGCGAGTCGGTGCACCTCAGTAGCGAAGCTCAGCATTTGCAAAAAGTTTCTGAAAAGCTGCGTGATGTACCTGCGGTAAACAAAGAGCAAGTCGCACGACTGAAGCAGGCGATTAGCGATGGCAGCTACCAAGTAGATAGCCAGCGTGTTGCTAGCAAATTGCTCGACTTCGAATCCCTGCGCTAGCCAATGGGCTGCGCCTGGGCCGTTGGACGCCAAAAAACCCAGAGCCCAAAATGCACGACACTAATTTTCTACAGCAACTGCATGAAGATATTGGCATCGCCCAGCAACTCTTGGAGCTTATCCAAGCAGAGTTTGTGGCGCTGAGTGAGCGCGACCTAACCAAGCTTGATCAAATCCTCAGTGCGAAAATGCCACTGCTCAGCCATCTTGATCAACACGGCCGCCAACGCAGCCAGATGTTAATCAGTCTTCAATTGACTGCCGACCAGCAAGGGCTGCAACAATTAGCAGCGCATTCAACCCTTGGCAGCGAGCTGCTCGAACGCAGTGACGAGTTGAGCGTACTGCTGGAAAAATGCCAATCAGCAAACCTCAGTAATGGTCGATTAATACGCGCCAACCAATCGAGTGTTGGCAGCGCTTTGGGCATTCTGCGCGGTAGTGATACCCCTAGCCTCTATGACAGCAGCGGCAGTACCGCTAGAATCGGCTATCAGCGCCCGCGTAGTCAGGCCTGACACCCAGAGGCACAGGGGAAACCCGCCAATGCCCGCCGATTTTCTTTGTGCTTGGAGTGCTCCAGACAGTGTCAGCCCCCTTCACCGACAGTAGCGGCGCTCAGCCGCCTAAGACCTTAAAGACCGCCATTGAGGTTTTCGCCAACCTGCGCCAACTGCAGAAAAGCCATGATCCATTAGTCATTAGCTTTCCGGAGCGCAGCCAGCATTTTCAAACTTATCTGGTCGAAGTGAATCGTGAGCGGGGGCTTATTGCCCTGGATGAACTGGTACCGAATGATGGCGAACGCTTTATCAAAAATGGCGAGAGTTTTAATGTAGAAGGCTTTCATGAAGGCGTACGAATCGCCTGGCAATGTGAGCAAACGGTCACTATTGGCGAATCGAACGGCGCACGCTGCTACTGGATGGCCCCTCCTTCAGAGGTGCTTTACCATCAGCGCCGGAATGCGTTTCGGGCGTCGCTAAAGAAAGGCAGCCTGATCCCTATCGAATTGGCCGGCGACAAGTTAAGGAGTGGCTTTAAAGGTCAATCGCTAGACATGTCGGCTACCGGCTGCAAGCTGCGCTTCCAAGGTGATCTGAGTAATCGCCTGCAGCCTGGGCAAGTCTACGAGCAGCTGACCCTGCAATTGCCGTTTGGTGCATTGACCACACCAGCAGAGTTGCGTCATCTGACCTACAACGAAAAGCTCGACGTGACTTATGCGGGTATCCAGTTTTTCCGTTTGGAAGGCTTGGCACAGCGTCAAATAGAACGCTTTGTTTTTCAACTGCAACGCGACTCTCGGCAAGACGATTAACCCTACTCGACGGCCTTCAGGCCGGCAGTGGGAATGCCGATACACACTCAACATCCGCACCGCATAGCTCACGCTGCTTAAGTAAATAACCCCAGCCGTTCTGCTAACGGCCCTGCTCTGCTAAGCGCCAACCTTCTCGCTGCCCGGCGCCTGCCAAGCAGGTGGCGGATTGCGCCGCGCCACTAACAACACACCAGCCAACACCAAGCCAGCACCAGTCAATTGCGCGATAGAAACCGGCTCTGCCAGCAACAACCAAGCGAAGAATATGGTCAGCATTGGCCCAAGCGTACCGATTAGCACCGCGCGGGCGGCACCGATACGTTGAACGGCGGCAGACAGCCAAAAAATCGGCAGTACCGTTGAAAAAACAGCCATCGCCGCCGCATATGCGTAAACCGGCACGGGCTGAAGCAGAGCGGTAAACGGTCGCACCAGCACGAAGTGAAACTGGGTGGCCGCGGTAGAAACGATAATAGCCAGCACAGCAAAACGCAGAGTGCCGATTCGATGAATAGCAATCTCGGCGCCCGCACTGTACAGCGCATAAGACAGCGCAGAGCCGAACACAAAGGCTGCGCCAAGCAGCACGCTGTCTATCTCATCCGCTACCGTCAGGTCGTGAGCAAATGCCAGCGCAATGCCAGCATAAGAAAGTAGCAGCGCGCCGATCTGCCGCTTTTCCCAGCGCTTGCCCATGCAGAGCACACCGATCAGCACGGTAATAGTTGGATAGACAAACAAAATCAAGCGCTCGAGAGCCGCCGAAATATACTGCAGGCCAATGAAGTCGAGGATGCTCGCGCCGTAATAACCGAGTAAACCAAGGGCGATCAACAGCCCCCAGTCTTTACCTTTCAACGCCGGGGCCGACTGCCGACAGAGCCATAGGCCGGCGCAGAGCACCAGCGGTAAAGCAAAACTCATGCGCAGCGTCAGCAGTGTGACGGCGTCCACGGGGGCGGCGGCATAGGCTAATTTGACGAAAATCGCCTTAAACGAAAAACCAAATGCAGCGAGAATCGCAAACGCGATACCCCAACGTTCGGCTGACCATGTAGTCCATGACATAGCGGCTTAAATCCTTAAGAGTTGTCTTGAACCGAATGATGAGCGGAGTAAAATCCGCTTTAAACTGGCATATACGCAATCAATCGTTCGGATTTAACCAACTCTATGCGCTACGACCTGATTGATCTTCGCCTCTTTGTGGCGATTGCCGAAGCCAAAAATATGACCCGTGGCGCCGAACGCGTGCATCTGGCACCCTCCTCGGCCAGTCATCGAATCCGCGTACTGGAAGAGTCGATCGGCACCGCATTACTGCTGCGCGAACCTCGCGGCGTACAGCTGACCCGCGCCGGCGACGCGTTACTGCGTCACGCCCGCCAAGTGTTTGCCCAACTGGAACAGATGCATGCCGACCTCACGCCCTACGCATCCGGGGTACGTGGGCATGTCAGTTTGTGGGCGAACACCCACGCCACGCATACTTTTCTGCCCGACAGTCTCTCGACCTTTCTCCAGCGTTATCCGCAGGTCAGCATTACCCTGCAGGAGCACACCAGCCCCGAAGTGGTCATGGCCGTGGCGCGCGGTGAGATTGAAGTTGGCGTGGTGGCAGAGTCGATTGCAGGCGCAGATGTTGAGTTGCTGCCCTATCGCGCGGACCGCCTGGTGCTGATTGCTCCCGCCGGTCACCCGCTTGCCGAGCGAGCTAGCGCAGGCTTTGCCGAAGTATTGGAATACCCCTTTGTGATGCTGCATGCCGGCTCAGCCATTCATACTTTTACGATGAACGCCGTCGCGGCGCTCGGCCAACACTTGCAAGTGCGTATTCAAGTGCGCAGCTTTGAAGCGGTGTGCCGCATGGTCAGTGCGGGGGTGGGTATCGGCCTAGTGCCGCGCAGCGCCGTAGCCACGGCAACCTCGCGCCCCGCGCTGGCGGTGGTCGAACTTGAAGAACCCTGGGCGCAGCGCGACTTGCAGGTATGCGTGCGCAAGCGGGCGTTACTGTCCAACTTTGCCGCCGATCTAGTTGACTGCCTAACCGACATTTACCCTGCGCAGTAACGTGCGCAGAGGTAACTCTAGGCGGCTGTCATGCCTCGCGCATTTTCTGCAAATAGGCATCGTCGAGCATTTTATTTTGCTGATTGCGCGGCACATTCAGTTCATGCATGCGCTTCATCTGCTTAAGCAGCCAACCGATTAACTCCGGGGTGGTGCCGGGGAAAGCCCCGTGCACTTTTTGCAGGTCGTCGGCCAATTGCTCAAGCTCGGCGATAGCCGCTTTGGCTGCTTGGTTACTCATACGTTTTCTCTGTCCATAAACCTGTTAGGCGGCAAATGGTAGGGGCAGCCAAGCCTGCATGCAAGGCGCGTTAGGTGGCCCACTCATACTGAGCACAGCAAGCCTGCCGCGCGATTTATAGCTGTCGACAAAGTGCCGCTGAACCGCGTTTGCCGCGACCCACCAAGCAGCTGCGCAGAGGCGCCTCGGCCTGATCCGATTAGGGTGAGCCAGACACTACGGGTAACATAGACCCATGACTAAAAATCGCCCGCTGTTCTCAATCGACCATCCGCGCCTGCTCGACACCCTCGCATCCTGCGACAAACTGCTGATTATCCAAGACCTCGACGGGGTCTGTATGGGCCTAGTGCGCGACCCGCTAACCCGCAGCATCGAACCCCGCTATGTACAGGCCAGCCGGCAACTGGCCGGGCACTTCTATGTGCTGACTAACGGCGAGCACATAGGTAGTCGCGGGGTAAACGGCATCATCGATAGCAGCCTAGCTAGCACCGTCCATGCCCGCGAGCAAGGCCTCTACCTGCCGGGTCTGGCAGCCGGTGGCGTGCAAATGCAAGACCGCTACGGCCAAGTCTCGCATCCCGGCGTCAGCGCAGCCGAACTGACCTTTCTGCAAACAGTCCCGGAACAGGCCGAGCAGTTTCTCAGCGCACTGTTGGCCGCACCGCCCTACACACTCGCGGCAGAAGACATCGCCACGCTGCTTAGCGTGAGCGTACTCGACAACCTTGCCTCGCCAACGCTGAACATCAACAGCCTCTATCAACACTTCAAGACGCAACCCGCGCTCTACCAACAGCTGCAGCACGCCGTCGAAGCGTTTATGACGCAACTACTGTTGCAAGCCAGCGATTGCCAGTTGCAGGACTCCTTTTTCGTCCACTACGCGCCCAATCTCGGCAGCGATGCGCAGGGCCTGGAGCGGGTTAAATACAGCACCGGCGAAAATGCCGGCAGCACCGACTTTCAATTCATGCTCAAAGGCGCGATCAAGGAAGTCGGCGTTCTGGTGATTCTCAACCACTACTACTACCAGCACAGCGGCACCTACCCGCTGGGCGCCGACTTCAACGCACGCCAAGCGCCGCGCGAACGCAGCGCCTTGCTGCAATTGGCCCGCGAGCACTTCGACCCCGCCCATATGCCGTGCATCGTCGGCGTCGGCGACACAGTCACCTCCGTCAGCCACACCCAAGACGGCGTCACGCAGCAACTGCGCGGCGGCAGCGACCGTGGTTTTCTAACCTTGGTGCAGGAACTGGGCAAAGTATTCGACAGCAACAACTGCGTGGTCTACATCGACAGCAGCAGCGGCGAAGTTGATCGCCCCGGCCTGAATGCCGCACACCTACAGCGCCGAGCAGCCGAGCCGAACTTAGAACCCTGGACGGCAGCCAAAGGCATCAGCGATCCCTGCGATCCACTGCAACTGGAGACAATCTTCTGCGGCGGCCACCCGCAATACGTAGCGTTCTTTTGTACCTTGGCCGAGCGCTATACGCGGCGATAAAGCTAAGCGCATAAAGCAAGATTGCGTCAGGTAGCAGGTCTAGCGATGCGCCTTAACCAGCGTTGCTGACAGAATACAAAAAGCCCCTAGCGGCATAACGTCTAGGGGCTTTTCTGCTCTGGCGATGATGATGCTCGACGCGTACCCTGCTGTACGCGGGTCAGTACGATTTAACTCGTGTGGTTACCCGGATTGCGGCCACTCAGCAGCTCACCTCCTCCCTATTTCCGCCACTGCCCGCCGCCCTCAAAAGTCGTCACCAACGAATATAATGCTGAGTGACTGGACAGTATTTCGCAGAGTCTGAGCCGGCAACATGCTACTGTCACGCCACTCCCCGCACCCCGTCATGTTTTCTGACAAGACACTCAGTTGAACACGGAGTTTCGATTGTACAAGGAACGTTATCAGACACAACTTCCAGAAAAGCACGAAACCGTGCCAGCCAATAAAAACCATTAAGCGACTAACTTCAATACTGGGGCAAATGAAAATCATAAATAATATTAAATCTGATCGCATTGAACTAATATCATCTTCAACAACGCATATCCGCATAGAACTTGAAAACCCACACTTACTGGCTAAGAAATTAAATTCATTCGTTTCAGACAATTGGCCACCCGGTGAATACGACCGGGATGCAATGGTGTTTTTTCTATCATGTTTCGAAAGCGGTGGTAAAGCGGCCCAAGGTTGGTATGGATGGTATGCCGTTAACATTGATGCTATTTCCGGAGAAAGATCCCTGGTTGGCTCAGGCGGTTACTTCGGGCCTCCAGATAATAAAGGCATAGTTGAGATAGGGTATTCTGTGCTGCCTGAGTGGCAGCGTCGTGGCTTTGCTAAAGAAATAGTAAAAGCGTTGGTTTCTCATGCATTATCTTTTGCAGAAACCAATAGCATCATTGCTCACATCTCACCAGAAAATGAAGCATCGAAAAGAGTATTGATATCTAATGGTTTCAAAGAAGCTGGAATCAATGAAAACAGACTACGTTTCGAGCATGTAAATTAATCAACACCAGCCTTAATAATTAAGGCGCCTCGCAGAACCAGCGGCTCATCTCGTTCGCTCCACTCTCCGGGACGGCTACAGCTCACCCATCAATCTAAACGTTATATCTCATCAATTAAGGCCTCCTTAAATGTCTCACTCAGAAGCGAATTGTTTGTGTGGCGCTGTAAAAATTATTGCAGCAGAAATCAATCCTAAATTCACCGTATGCCATTGCCAATCATGCAGAACCTGGGGAGGCGCACCATTTTTTGCTGTTAAGTGCGGTACCAAAGTCAAAATCGAAGGGGGCGATAAAGTTAAAATGTATGAGTCATCATCTTGGGCATCTCGCGGTTTCTGCACAGAGTGCGGGACTCATCTATTTTATAAATTCAAAGAAAGTGGCGAATACAATATGCCAGTAGGCATCTTTCAAAATTTGAAAGATCTGCAAATGGACATGCAATATTTCAGTGATATGCGCCCTAGCTACTATTGTTTTTCAAATAAAACAAAAGAAATGACAACCGCTGAGATAATGGCTTATTTCGCTCCCAAAACTTAACCACCCAGACCACATATGCGCTCAAACTGTGCGATTCACGCACATAAACCACATAAACCACATAAACCACCCCTACAGCTCAATCGTTATATTCTTCGGAAGTATTGTGCATATTACTGAAATAACAAAAAATATTTCGAATTATGCCGGCCCATTTTCAAAGAGAAATCGCCATAAATTTATGGAAACAGCTTAGATATAAAATCAGGCGGTGTATCGAGTGACCGTGTCTCAGAAGCCCTTGCGGGCCTAGAGAAGTTTTCAGCTCGACTTAACTGCGCAACAACTACCTTACAAGTTACCAAGGGACGTCGTGTGGATGCGTTTGCTGTCCGCTGGGGACTGGATGAGGGATTGGGTTTGAAGGTGCAAGAGTTGCTGCTTTAGCAAACCCGACATTACGAAGCCAGCCAGCATCAGGTTGTTGCATAGATCCTGACACTCTCAGACTCAACACCCCAAAAACCCGGCCATGTGCCGTTTTTTTGCCTGTCGCTCTGGCGACTCAAGGCGTTAGGGTGGGACTGAGTATCGACACTTACTGACCAATAATGCAAAAAGCCCTGAAAACTTGTTAGCTTTCAGGGCTTTTTGCATAGATTATGGCGGTGAAGGAGAGATTCGAACCCCTTTTTTTAGATGTCAATACGGCTCAAAGCGTGCCAGTGCTGGGCCTTCTGGTGTTTTGTCGTGTCGTTTTGTGCCTTTGCGTGCCTATGTTTTCGACACTTTTTCGACACTTGCCGGTTCCGCTTCGTTCTTGTTTCTGGACTACGGGTAATATTTGTTTTTTGCTATGCAAAACTTGCTTGAGCTTTTGTCTTTGGCTGAATTGCATTTATCTCTGAATAGTTTTTGTGCTTCGCGCCTGCAATTTCTATAGGCCACGCTCCCCTCTCCTTTGTCCTCGCATACTGAGTCGTAAACGATTTCTCCGCTTTGGGTGTTCCAGTTTATTGGCCAGGCGCTGTCTTTATTCTGTAGCTCTTCATATCGCCCTGCGTACGCATAACAGCTTGCTGATGTGATTATTGCGAATAAAGCCAGTTTCAATTTCATTTTGAGCTAGTCCTTTTGCTTCCTACGGGAAAACCATAGCTGTGCGGCCTTCTGTGTCGTGGCTATGCCGTGCCGTGTTTGGGCAAGTTTGAGTTGGCTTCGTCATAGTCTGGGCTTGTCTGGTTTTTGCTTGGGTCGATCATTCCAGTTCTAAGCCATAGGCAATAGCTCGGGTAAGCCTTAGCTATTAGGTCTAGCTCGCTCGTTCTTAGATTTGCTCGGTCGTCATATCTAATTGTCTTGCATCTTTGTTCCTTGATGCCGGTTGCCTCGCTTACCTCGCGATGCCCCTCCTTAGAGACAAAAGCTCTAACTCTATCCTGTGTTGATTCCATAAAGTTCTAAAAAATACCCTGTTGAAATATTCCACAACTCTTCAATGGTGGTATTATTCCACTCATGCGGTGGAAATATACAACTATCGTAACGGCACGCAACGACACTAAACGGCACGAATATAGACGGATTGTATATGGATATTGAAGAGTTGGAACCAAGCAATCTTGCTCTCTCGGGCTGCGATGTTGAGTCAATGCAGTCATGGGCTGATCGCAACGGCGTTACCTACTGGACAGTTCGCGGTTGGGCGATGAAGGGTGTTTTACCTACCGTCAAGATTGGAAAGCTTCGGCTGATTAATTGCGTCAAGTTTCGTCAATGGCTGCTTGAGCAGGAATGAAATTATGAATCTTCAATCTGGCATGGCTCGTCAATCGGCACTAAAGGATCTTCTAGTTCTTTTGTGGTTGGTCCGCTCCGCTAATTCTGAGGAGCTTGTTTTTGCAAGTGGCAATTTTTTTGGCTTTTTGGACTCTTTATGCCCGTATTCCGGCCAAAAGCTTATTTCTGTCGATGAATGGTGTTTGCTTTTTGTTTTGGAGCGCAACGCTTTTCAATCTGCCTTTGCTGATTCGTTTCCGCTTATTGCCAGCCCTATCACCTCTCCGGTGCCTGCTCCTGCTGACGCACTCCCAAGCCCCGCTGTTGGGCCTGAACTGCCCGAGCTTGAGCAAGTGCCGGCGTTAACTGAGGTGGTCGCCCATGTCGAACCTCTCCAAGTACCTACGCCAGCCCCACGCGGTGAACTGTGGTTGCTCTGTGTGCTGGTCGAACCAAGATCATCAGCATTGGGATTTCAGCCGGGCCGCTTCGCCACCGTTACCACCGTGCGCCGATTGCCGCCCCTCCTCGATCGTTTGGCTCGTTGGAACTATGACCAAAGTAAATGGATGGTTTGTGCAAACAGCATCTACGTGCCGTGTGCTGCAAACGGCCTTTATTTGCGACAAACACCGGTTCTGCGCTTCTTCGAAGTACTCGAACGGGTACGACAGCGCACCACGTCCGCCGCGGCCACCACAGTATTGGCAGCAAATCAGCAACGTCGGCAAGCCGGTGCCGTTCGTGCCGATGGGCACAATGCAAGATCTGTTCGGGCCGGGGTGATGGCATGACAAATCAAGAAAATGCGCTCCCAGGTCGCCGGGAACCGGTAGACAAAGAATGCCGCTTCTATGTGTCGGCGCTGGACTCCGTGCGGTTGCGCATTATCGAAGAAGGCATGCAACGCGATGTTGCGTACTACAAATTGGCCGGAATGGTGCTGGCTATGTGGGTCGCCGCTGGCTGCCCCGACAACATCGCAACAGCTCCTGGCAAAGCAACGGCTGAACCTGTCGAGGCTGACCAGCAATGACCAGCCAGGACAAGAAAAAGCAGGTTCCGGCACTGGTTGCGGCCTGCAAGTTGTCGGGCGGGGATCGTGGCCGCGCTGTGGTTTCTAGCGGCGCGGCCACTGAAACCCGCCACGCCGGATCGCTGGCCCAGCCCGGTGCCGCGAGCCTGCAAAGCTCTAAAGAAACAACCCGTTCACTGTCCAACCCGCTTTTGATCTTCTGGGCACAGTGTGTGGGGCTTGCTGGAAAGGCTGCGCCGGGTCGCGAAGCGATGCCTCTAAGTGTGCATGAACATCAGTGCATGCGGTCGGGGTAGCCGGCACGGCGAGGGGGAACCCCTCTCAAGTGAAGCGAAGGCGAAACGATGGGGCCTTTGAGGCTGTAATAGGTTGGCGCGGTGGGTCAATTCAGCTGAGCCGCTTGTAAAAAGAGCTTCTAGCGAAGCTAGGCAATAAAGTTTTTGAACTTGATTTAGATGTTGCGTTAAAGATCGTAACCCGTAGGGCCAAGACAAACAGCTTTATCGTTTGGCTTGGTTTGCAAAGCAAATAGAGCTTGGGCCGTAGGCAACGCCCTGGGATCTAAAATTAAAACGCTCTAACAAGCCAATAAGCGCCGACCAAAGTGTCTTGATTATGACCCTCGGAAGGGAAAGCCTTGGCCTTAAAAGAGTAAATCGCGCAATTAGCGCACATTGTAAGAGGGTAACAACATGGCTCGTTCAACTATTGAAGTTCCGTTTCTGAGCACGCAAAAACTTGCATTTAGCAATAATGGCTCTGACGTAAAAATCGTCAAAGTGTTTTACGGCGATGCGCCGGATGGCGTAACAGACAACGGACTTTCTATTGTTTCAATGGATGTTCCGTTAGATGTAGCGGACGAGGTTTTTGCAGCCGGTGCCACTTTTGAACCGATGCAACTGGTTCGGATTTCGTTTGAAGTAGAGCGGGCCGGCAAGCAAAAAGGCAACAATATGTGCATTCATATTGAAGCTGTAGAAACTAAGCAGGCCAATCGCCCACTAGTTTCGCCAACCTCTCAAACTCTTGATAAGCCTAAGGCTTAAAGGAATTAACCCATGTATCGCTATTTCTTCATTGCTGCACTCTCAATGACGGGTGGTTATATGTGGGGCGTTTCTGAAACCACGTTTACCTTCCTAAATTCAAAATATGAAGCTAACAAACTGGTTTACGGAAAATGAATTTTTTGGCCTGTGACGGCAATTGGTCTGTTGGTGCATCTGGTGAGATTAGTTGTGCTGGTACGCCGATTACTATAACGGGCCAAGATCTGGCGTCAGAGCTTAGTGCTCCGGCGCTAACCCCTGAGGATGCTGAGTTATTAGTCGATTCAACCTTAGGGTTGTTCGTTATTGTATTCGGCTTTCTCGTTCTTAAAAAAATGTTGTGAGGATTTAAACATGTCTCAAAAAATGACTGCTTTTCTTGCTCGTGGTGGTGTTGCTGTTGCCGCTCTTGCTGTTTCGGCTTCTAGCTTCGCTGTAGATGATGCCGCCGGTGCTGCTACCCAGATTACTGCCGTTGGTGGTGATGTATCGACTATCGGCTGGGCTGTGCTCGGTGTGCTGGTGGTTGCTGCTGGCTTCAAATTCATGCGTCGCGCTATCTAAGGCAGCCGCAAGAACTAAAAAGCCTCGGTTATCCGGGGCTTTTTTCTAGGGGGTTTATATGCTCGGTTTCGATCCTAATGTTTATTACCTTTGCGTGGCAACGTTGGCGTTCTTGGCTCTGTTATTTGGGCGGGTTTGAATATGCGCTTTTTATTTATAGCTGCTGCGCTTTTGTTTTCGTCTGCTTCGTTTTCGGCTGATTATTATTTTATACGCGCGGATCTTTATCCGTCTTCTCCTCACTACTCCAGCCCTATGGATGCCTGTAATTCAAGATTTGCTGAGCTTAATGTGGCCTCGCCGGGCTATTATCGGTCCCCGCGAGTTATTATGAACGATCCAAACAGCTATACCTGTCAAGCTCAGTTTCAAGGGTGGTCGTGGAGTTATACCTCTCTGGTTTCAATTTCTCGTGATGGTGACTCCTGCTCTCCTGGTTCTGTTTATAATTCGAGTACTCATCTTTGTGAACCTCCCCAGCCCGACCCCTGCGAATCTCAAACCGGTTTTATAAATCACCAAAACAAAACTTATTCGCTCGATGGCTCCGCTCCCAGGGCGGATCCACCTCCTATTATTTGCCAGTCGGCTTGCCAATATACGTTTACCCAGGAAGCGCCAAACAACTGTTACCGCTTCGCTGACGGTACGTCGCCTAATGGCGGCTTTTGTAGTTATAAATATAAAGGCAGTGGTACTAGCTGCACGGATGGCCCAACAAAGCCACCTGGTAGCGTTTTTGATCAACCGCCAACCAAACCGCCTATAGATGTCACGCCAACACTCTCCGAGAATTTTGGGTGTTCGCCGTCTGTTACTAATCCTGCAACCGGCACTAAGTCGCGCACCTGTAATGGTGTCACTGAGTTTACAAAGCCGGGTTCTCTCGATTGTGCGGCTGCTGGCACTCCCGCCTCTAGTAGCGCCGCGCCTTGCACCTCCGGCACACCTAAGCCGGAATATAAAAAAGATACTGTATCAATCAATGATTTGGATATTTCGAATCCTGACGGCTCCACGGATTCGACCAGCACAAAAACAACTACAAGTGTTGTTTGTACTGGTGTAAATGCTTGCACAACTAAAACCAAAGAAGAAACTACAAGTAACGGTAAAAATTCAGACGGCTCTGATAAGCCTGCAACCGGTGATTGCAAGGGCGAAACTTGCAAACCTGCTAAAGATCCTAATAGCCCTGAGGGTGAAGAAGAAGGCGAAGAAGAAGAGCCAAGGGTGGCAACTGGCGGCGGTTCTTGTGAAGCTTCGCCGTCTTGCTCTGGTGACGCTATCGATTGCGCTGTGCTGGCTGAGGTAAATAAAGTCCGTTGCGATGCTGAGGAGGCCGGTGATTATCCAAAGCATAAGGGCGACATTGAAGGTCTTTTGTCTGGTGATAAATTCAAACTAGGTGAGGACGAACTGATTAATGCGCCTTCGTTTATAGACTCGGGTGCTCGCTTCTTGCCTTCTGCTTGTCCGGCTGACGCTAATATAAATTTAAATTTTGTTGGCGGACATTCGTACGCACTTTCATATTCCCCGTTTTGCTTCCTTGCTGAGTCTCTAGCTCCACTTATACTAATTGCCGCTAGTTTGTTTGCGGCTTTATATGTTGGCCGTTCTTTTGGGGGTGAATGATGCAATTTTTTTACCTGGCACAGCTTTTTATAATAGTCGTTTTACCTATTGTTCAAATGGTGCTTCGTGCTATCGGTATTGGCTTTGTTGTTTATGCCGGCTCTAACTTAATTATGGGGCAGGCAAAAGATTATATTTTATCTAATGCCGGGATAATGGCTCTACCTATACAGCAAATTTTAGGTTTGGCTAAAATCGATGTAGCAATAAATATTTATTTTGCTGCCATTGTCACGCGCATGATTTTATCTGGCCTGAATAAAGCGGCTGACCGCAAGCGCAATCAAGTATGGCGAGCACCGGGCGGCACTTCTATAGATGCGTAAGGGGATTTAAATGCTATATATTCGAACTGGTTTAATGGGTCATGGCAAAACCTTAAACACGATTAAAGAAGTTGATATAAAAGCTCGATCTGAGGGCCGCACTGTTTATTATAATAATGTCACGGATTTGGATTCTACTAAGCTTGCTGCTGACTGGTTCCCGTTCGATGATGCCCGCTTGTGGTTTGAGCTGCCCGATAACGCCATTATTGTTGTAGATGAGGCGCAGGGTTCGGCTGCGGTGCCTATGTTTGGTGTTCGTGATCCTCGGCAAGCTGTGCCCCCTCATATTTCTAATTTTGAAATTATGCGCAAAAAAGGGCACGAGGTGCATTTGATCACCCAAGACCCGCGCTTTTTAGATGTTCACGTGCGGCGCTTATGTAATAAGCATTTACACTACTGGCGCATTTTTGGATCTACCAAGGTTGCCCGATATGAGTTAGAGCGCTGCTTTAATGATGTTGAGAAATTTTCGACAAATAAAGAAGCAACGCGAACTATTATTAGTCTGGATAAAAAGTATTTTGGTGCTTATTCGTCGGCAAAAGCTGCGCATCACTTTAAATTCCGGCCAAGTAAAAAAGCGGTTTTCTTCTTTGTCGCGCTACTGGTTACCTTGTGGTTGGGTTATCGCGTTTATGATCGTTTCAATCAAGGCTCAGAACCTGCCGCGCCTGCTTCTGCTGACTCTCCGTCAAACTCTATTGCTTCTGTTGCAAAGTCACTCATGCCGGGTGCGCAAGAAGAAATAAAGAAGCAAACCCGTGCACAGTACGTTGCTAGCCGTAAGCCTCGAATAGCTGAGATCCCATCTTCAGCGCCTGTCTATGACGAATTAACAAAGCCTAAAGCCTACCCAAAGCTTTTTTGTGCTTCTAGCTCTGACCCCAACATATATGCCCGTGAATTCGCAAAAATGCCCTCCATGGTGGTTAACGGTGTCGGCACTGTTTGCCAGTGCTATACGCAACAAGCAACACGAATAAAAACCGACTTTGAGTTTTGCGCCAATGTAGTTGCCTACGGCTACTTTGATCCGTCTATTGCTGACCCCGCGTCGCTCATGGCTGCTGCAGGCCCGCCAGTTGGCCAGCCTGCGCCGTTCCCTGGTACTGCTTTGCCTTCCCCTGATGGTTCAAGTACTGCCGCAACTCGCGTTGATATTGTGCCGTATACCAAGGGTGAATTTTTATGGTGAGTGGCGCGGCTTTTTTGCGAATGGAGCGAGGAACGAGCCCATCGCAAAAAGCCGCCACTGTTCGCAAGACGTCCCTGTAGCACGTCTTATAAAACAATCTGATTAGTGTCATTACGTACCATTAAGGATCTTTTACATGTCTCAAGTAACCGACCAGCTTCGTCTAGATCTGCTCACCGGCTTAGCGTCTCCTTTAAGTCGTGTTTTCTTTGACCCTAAGACGTGCAAACAGACTGACCTTTCCGGCGTGCGCCTGCTCGGTTGCCGTGTTGATACTGTTCGGCAGCATTACAAGGGCCGTTTACGTCCTGAGGTGCTGTGCATGATTGACCAAGGCGGCATGGTTAGCTTTGCCGGTCATACTTGGCATGCTGGCCGGGTTGGTCGTGATAGCGGCTATCAGTACAAGCTACAAAACCAAGATCTGGGCTTTGTGATTTTGCTAAAAAACTTCAACGCCAAGGTAGAAAACATCGGTCCCCACCTAAAAATTGAGGTTAGTCCAAACGCTATCCAAAGCTGTGCGCCTGACGTGTTGCAAGGCTGGCTAGATCGTTTTGCAGGTGAGGCAATGGATTGCTTGGAGCTGGGTCAATGCGCCGTGCATCTGGCCTTAGATTTTCAAGGCTGGACGCCTCCGGCTGATCTTGCGCACTCGTTACAATGTCGTTCGCGGTCGCGTCGTGACACCTCGGGTATTAAGACAATTCATCACCAGGTTGAATCTGTCAGCTATGGGCGTGCTCAATCCTTCCTGTTTGGCGCTGCTGGCGGTGTTCAGCTCGCTATCTATGATAAGACCCTGCAAGCCCGTGCCGTTGATAAGCTCGATTATTGGCAAGCTGAGTGGCGCAAGCTTGATAACCCGTTTGACCCTTCTTGCCCGCTCAACTATGACGACAGCGCGCCTGTTTGGCGTCTAGAACTGCGTTTTCATCACTCTATTGTTGAGCAATTTGCTCAAGGTTCCTGCGCCTCTTCAACTGGCGAGATTATCAACACTCGTTCTTATGCTGAGTTTGCAGGCCATCTAGACGGCCTTTTCCAGTACGGTCTAACTTCCTTCCGGTTGCTGTCGAGTCCTACCGTTTTTGATCCGTTCTGGTCGCTCATGCGCCAAGATGTGCGGGTATCGGTGCCGACTGTCTCGCTAGTCGATCAGACCGAGTACAAGCGCTATTACAAGACCTCTAAGGGCTTTAGCGGTAAGAATGTTGAGCTTTTCCTAGGCAACATGGTTTCGCTGTTAGCTCGCGAGCGTGTTGGCGCAAAAAAGGCTTTTGCCAGCCTAAAGGAATGGGATTGCTGGCCGGTCATTCGCGACCATTACGCAGAAAAAGGAAAAACTGAACACCAGATATATGAGCACATTCGGGATCTTCTCCAGGAACGTTCTATTCGCTGGGGACGGGCTGTCTAGTGTCCATCGATCAACTGCCCGATGGCCGCTGGCGGGTCGATACTGAGCCTGTAAAGGGTAAGCGATATCGCAAAACGCTAAAAACCAAGGCTGAGGCTTTGCGTTTTGAGGCGACTTGTCGAACCAAGTGCATAGAGTCTCGTGACTGGTCGCCTAAGCCTAAGGATCGTCGCAAGCTCTCTGAGCTAATCGACCGTTATCATCAGTTGCACGGTCATACGCTTACGGATGGCGTTAGGGTTAGGCTGATTCTGCTTGCTCTTGCTCGCGAGCTTGGTGACCCGGTTGCTGTGTCTCTTACCGCCAACCTTTACTGTGAGGTTCGGCATTTGCAGCTCTCTGCTGGTGTGCATCAAAAGACTGTTAACAACCGGCTGGGTTATCTAAAGGCTGTCTATAACCAGCTCTGTCGCTTGGGTGATATTGATTATGCGAACCCGTTGCACTTCGTCCGGCCTTTAAGGTTGCAAGAACGGCCATTGTCATTCCTGACGACTGAGCAGATTGCCGAACTGCTCGAAGCGCTGGATGTGCGGCAGGGTGTGCCTGGCATTGGTTTAGTAGCGCGTGTTTGCCTTTCTACTGGTGCTCGATGGGGTGAGGCTCAATCCCTAACGCCGGATCGTGTGCGCAATGGTTCTGTGACTTTCGCAAACACTAAATCGAAGCGCACTCGAACCATTCCAGTTGCGCCTTCACTTGAGGTTTCACTACTTGAGCACTTCAAGCGTAATGGGCTTTTTTCCAATTGCATGCTGACCTTTAGTCGCGCCTTGGTCACGACTTCCATCAAGCTCCCTGCTGGTCAAGCTACTCATGTGCTCCGGCACACCTTCGCCAGCCACTTCGTCATTAATGGCGGGAACATCCTAACGCTGCAAAAAATCCTTGGGCACTCGTCATTAGCCATGACTATGCGCTACGCCCATCTGTCACCGGATCACCTGCAGGATGCTTTAACCTTCAATCCGCTTTTCGACACTTCTTCGACAGTCACTAAATCCCAGAAACAAAAAACCCCAAAAACTTGTTAGTTTTCAGGGTCTTAGGCAATTCTATATGGCGGTGAAGGAGAGATTCGAACTCTCGATACGATTTCTCGTATACACACTTTCCAGGCGTGCTCCTTAAGCCGCTCGGACACTTCACCGTACTCGACAAACTGCTCTGTCGAGGC
>JBBKVZ010000006.1:0-9861 GCA_037968715.1 Pseudomonas sp. | reverse complement strand
GCGCGGCTGAATAGGCGTGGCCGCTCAGCGGTCGAGCGGGGCGATATAGCGTAAGCGTTCGGCAAATGTGCCGTGGGCGGCAAGGTCTACCGGGCGGTGTTTAACGGTGCTGCTCGGCGGGTAATGTGCGGTGCAATTGTCGCCTTTGTGGTTGTGCGCCGGGCGAATTGGCCGCGGGCTAAAGCCGCCACCACAGTTTGGACAAACGTTATCCAGCAGGGCCACGCAGGCCGCACAGAAAGTGCATTCAAAACTGCAGATGCGCGCGTCGGCGGCGTTGGCGGGCAAGGCTTGGTTGCAGTGTTCACAACTGGGGCGCAGTTCGAGCATGCTGAGCATCCTAGGGCTAGGGCGAGCGAGCCGTTGTTATAAGTCAGCCCGCTGCGGCTGCCAAGGGCTGTGTTAGGCCGCTTTGCCCTGGGAGATAAAGCGCATCATCCATTCCGCCACGGCGCTGCCTTGGTGCGGCTGGGTCAGGCTGTCGATGGCGTTCTGGTACAGATGGGCTTCGTAGGCGTGTCGGCGCAGCACCAACAGGTCGCGCGAGTAGTCGTGAAAAAACTCTGGGTGACCCTGGAAGCACAAGACCTGATCTTTAATGGCATAGGCCGCATAAGGGCAGAACTCGCTGGAGGCCAGTAAGGTGGCGCCATCGGGTAACTGGGTCACTTGGTCTTGGTGCCAGATCATCATGTCGAGGGTATCGGTTTTCGGGCTCATCCAACTCGGCTGCTGGCGCATCTGATAACGGTGAATGCCCATGCCCCAGCCTTGGCTGGCGCGCTCGGTTTTGCCGCCCAGTAGCAGGGCCAGCAACTGATGGCCAAAGCACACACCCAGTAGCTTGTCGCCCCGCTGGTAGAGTTCCAGCACATAGCCGCGCAAGGTCTCGATCCACGGCTCGCTGCCGAACGAGTCCGCTTTGCTGCCGGTGATCAGGTATGCATCGTAACGCTGGTCGGCCGGCGGGTATTCGCCGTTGACCACGTTGTAAACCGCAAACTCTGCCGCAATCGGTTGGGTGGCAAAGAGTTGCTGGAACATATGGCCATAGCTTGTGTACTGCTCGACCAGTTCCGGGCGAATGTGATCGGTTTCCAGGATGCAAATGCGCTGTGGCATGGCGGGCGTCACCTCAATGAAGAGTGGCAGGGTGTTTGATATATTTAATGCAGTGTAGTGTTTTGTTGAACGATGCGTGCATTATTCACATCCCGCGCATTGAGGGAAAGATCCCTTGGCGATGTTTTTTCACCATTGGTCGCCGCACTCCATCGCGGCTGCGGTTGGCCGAGGCTGCGATGGATGGCTTGAGCCTTAGCTTGCAACGGCACTGCACCCGCGCGTTTTGCGCGGCACAGTACGCCTGCGCAAATTACCGGCCAGCGCGTGATTCACGAATATAGAAACGGGCCTTCTCGGCCTTGCGCGAGCAGCCTTCGAAGGCCTCGAATTGTTGCTGGGTTTTCGCCGCAGTCATCAGCGAGATGGCTTTGCCGTAGCTGACGCTGCCGGCGAAGCCTTCGGTTTTGGCGATGTCAGATTCGCGCCAAGCGGCGTCCAGTTGGTTGGCGCAGTTGTCCCGGTAGGGTTTATTGCTGCCCGCGCAGCCGACCAGGATCAGGGCGACCAAGGGCAGACAAATCAATGTTTTCATGGCGAGGTTCCTTGGGGCCAAGGTGCTTGGCTAAGGCATCCAAGCTACGGAATTGCCGGCAGTCTGTCTATTGTTGGGGCGGGCGAACTCTGCGGTGCAGGGCAAGCCAAGGGTTGTCCGCTATTCGCCTGCGCTGGCGGACTGTTCGCTGCGCTCCTGAGTCCGCCCTACGTCCTGAAACACTGTGGGTCGTCAGTCGGCCGGATACCAGCGCGGCGTGTACACCCAATCACCGCCCTCCGCGCGGGGGAAACGGCGGGTGGTGCTGGAGCCGATAATCACCAAGGTGCGCATATCTACCTGTTCGGGGGTTAGTTCGCCAAGGGTGGTGATGGTTAACGCCTCGGCGGGGCGGCCGATATCGCGGCCGAGCACCACGATGGTTGCAGGGCTGCGCTGCTGGCGCACTATCTCCAGCGCGCGGCCAAGTTGCCACGGCCGTGATTTGGAGATCGGGTTATAGAAGGCCATGGCCAAGTCGGCAATGCCGGCATGTTCCAGGCGTTTTTCGATCATCGCCCAAGGCTTGAGGTTGTCCGACAGCGACAGCATGCAGAAGTCGTGGCCCAGTGGTGCGCCGGCTTTAGCGGCAGTGGCTAACGCTGCAGACACGCCCGGCAGCATCTGCAATTCGACGTTGTGCCAGTCGCTATTCGTGCTGGCTTCTAGCGCTTCTAATACCGCGGCGGCCATGGCGAATACACCGGGGTCGCCGGAGGAGACCATCACCACGCGCCGACCTTGGGCGGCTAACTCGAAGGCGTGGGCGGCGCGTTGCAGCTCTTCGCGATTGTCGCTGTTGTGCTGTAGCTGTTCGGGGCGAAACGGCCCAGCCATGCTTACGTAGGTTTCATACCCAAGCACGTCTTCAGCCTCGTCTAACGCTTGGCGCACCGCCGGGGCCAGCAACTCGGCGGCGCCGGGGCCCAGACCCACTACGCTGAGGCGACCACGGGGTTGGCCGATTAGCGCGGCGGCGGCCGGTGAGTCGGCGAGATGCAGGCGCAGTTGGCTGTCGCTGTGGATGGCCTGCGGCAGTGTTTGCTCGGCGCTAATAAAGCGCAGCGGCACGCCCAACTCGGTGGCGATTTGCGACCAATGCGGCTGGGCCATCTGCTGGCGCTCGACCAGCAGCGCGGCCAGCGCCGCCTCGGCCAAACCGGCACTGTGCAGGGCGGCGCGCACGCTAGCGGCATCCGCATCGGCCTGCTGCAGTTGCGCCAGCACCAAGCGCGGATGAATCAGTAATGCCTGCGGATCGCTTGCCAGTTCGGGGCTGATACGAATGCTCCGGCTGGCGCTGGCATCCAGCGGCAAACGAGCAGCATCCAGCCAAGGCGCGGCGCCGTCGATACGCACCTGCTCGCCGCCGAGTAAATCGCTGACCAAACGTTTGCCTTGCTCTAGATCAGCCAATACATAACCGGCCGGCGGGTTTAGTACGCAGGTGCCGAAACGCAACTCGCCGCTGGTGGTAATCGCCGGTGCCACCGCTAACAGCGCGGCGATCTCCCGAGCCATGACATTCACCCCAGCCAGCCCGCCGAGCAGCGGCACTACCGCGCTGCCGTCTTCGGCCACGGCCAGCACCGGCGGCTCACTGTCTTTCTCGCCCAACACCGCAGCGAGGCTGCGAATCACAATGCCGGCGGCGCACAGGGCGATGATCGGCGTGTTGCTTTGATACAGCTCGCGCAGGTTGGCGCCGAAGTCGTCATACAGCGCATCGGCGCCCTCAACCCGGCCGCGTAGGCCATGGATCAGCGCCTGCGGATACAGCGCTTGCAGGCGTTTGGCCGTGGCTAGGCTGGCGGCGCCGAGCAGGATTATGGCGGGGGATGGGCTGGCGTTAGGCATGGGCGGTTCCGGGTGGGCAGGGGTGAATATGCAGGGTTGGTGGCGCGCGTAGGCGGTGCTTGCGTAGGGTGTACTCGCCGCAGGCAGTACGCCATGGTGCGGCTGGGTTATCGGTGTTCGTGTGTCGGACTGTTCGCTACGCTCCTGAGTCCGACCTACGTCCGACCTACGTTTGCCTTGCGGATTTAACCGGCGGGCGCACCTCAGCCACTCCACTTTTCCCCAGGAATAATAATCAGCGAGAAGTACGGCGAGGCCATGGGCTCTACTTCATCCAGCGGCACGATGCGCTGGTTGTCCATGGTCGCCCGCTCCACATACAGGGCGCGCTCGGCTAAGCCCAGCTCGCCAAGCACGCGGCGCACCTTGTCGAAATTCCGTCCCAGTTTCATCACCACGGCGGCGTCGGCATCGGCCAAGCGGCGCTTTAATTCATCTTCCGGCAGCACCCCGGAGAGCACCGACAAACTTTGGTTGCGATACACCAGCGGCACGCCGAGAACCGCTACGCCGCCGAGCATCGAGCAGACGCCCGGCACTACTTCGGCTTGGTAACGGTCGGCCAAACGGTCGTGCAGGTACATATAAGAGCCGTAGAAAAACGGGTCGCCTTCGCAGATCACCGCCACATCGCGGCCGGCGTCCAAGTGTTCGGCGATCAGCACCGCGCAGGTGTCGTAGAAATCGCTGATCACCCCTTCATAGGTCAGCGGCGGTTCGAGCTTTTCGGTGGTCACCGGATACACCAGAGGCATGCGCACTTGGCTGGCGCTGAGGTGTGCTTCGATGATGCCGAAGGCGTTGCCGCCCTGACCCTTGTTGGCTTTGGCCTTGGCCACGAAATAGCCGACTACCGGCGCGGCTTGCAGCAAGCGCAGGGCTTTTAGGGTAATCAACTCCGGGTCGCCGGGACCGACGCCCAAGCCCAGCAGGCGGCCTTTAACCACGCTCATTATTCGACCTCCGTGGCCAGTGCATTGATGGCCGCCACCGCCATGGCGCTACCACCGCGGCGACCGCGCACAATCACGTAAGGCACGCCACGGCTGTCGGCGGCCAGCGCGTCTTTAGATTCGGCTGCGCCGATAAAGCCCACCGGCATGCCGATGATCAACGCCGGTTTTGGCGCGCCAGCGTCGAGCATCTCCAGCAGGTAAAACAGTGCGGTGGGTGCGTTGCCGATCACCACCACGCTGCCGGCCAAGTGCGGGCGCCAGCTCTCTAAAGCAGCGGCGGAGCGGGTGTTGCCCAGCTGGCGGGCTAGCTCGGGAACGCCTGCGTCTTGCAGGGTGCAGATCACCTGATTGTTGGCGGCCAAGCGCGGGCGAGTGATGCCTTCGGCAACCATCCGCGCATCGCACAATATCGGCGCACCGGCGGCCAGCGCAGTGCGGCCGGCAGCGCCGGCACCGACCGAGAAGCGCAGGTCTTGGACGATATCGACCATGCCGCAGGCGTGAATCAGGCGCACCGCGAGTTTTTCCATGTCGGCTGGGATAGCGCTTAAATCGGCCTCGGCGCGAATGGTGGCGAAGGAGCGCCGGTAGATTTCCTGGCCGTCGCGGATGTAGTCAAGCATGGGGATTTCCTGCAAGGGATGCGGCGGCGAACCAGTCGCCGGCCTGTTCAATACGGATAGACGGCGCCAGCAGCTGGCCAAAACCCGGCTGAGCAGCGTCTTGTTGATAGAGTGCGTAGCTGCCGCCGGCCTGAGCCAGCAAGGTGTAAGGGGCGATATGCGCGGCGGCGCAGGAGCGTGGGCAGCCGCTTAAGTGCACTAAAGGCCGGGCGTCGCTGTGGTGCAGTTGTGCGGCCAGTAGCAACGCATCGCCTTTGCAGTCGGCCAAGCCTTTAGCGCAGGCGGTCGAGCCGGTGCAGGCAATAATACCGCTCAGTGGTTCGGCGGCGTCGGTGAGTAACTGCAGCGCGGTTAGTTCGGCCAGTACTTGGCCACTGCGCGCCATTGCAATATTCGGCAGCAGCAGGCCTTGCCATGGTGTTAGGCGCAAGCTGCAATCGCCCTGTTGCTCGGCCAAATCGGCCAGCGCGTGCAGTTGGCTGGCGCTGATTCGGCCGAGCTGGGCAGCGCCGGCAACCATCTGCAGCCCGGCCTGTTGCTGGGCAAAAATACCCACTGGCGCACCGCTCGGCGCATCGCTCGGCGGCCAATGATTATTGGCTACGCCGAGTAGGGTAAAGGGCAGGCGTGCTTGCAGCTGGACGAGAAAATCGGCTGCCGGTAACTCGGCCAACAGCTGACGCATGCGACTTTGCTCTGGGCTGGCCAGTTGCAGGAATAAGCGTAAAACCCCTTGCAGCAATGCCAGCGCGTGCTCGACCGGCACGGCCGTCAGCGGCGCATCCGTTGGACAACCCGCCAGACCCAAGGCGATCAATTGCGGCTGACCGGGCAGAGCGCGCAGCCACAAGTCATGGGGATGTTGGCGCATGGCCAGCGCCTCGCCGCCATCCAGTTGCACGGCGAACTTGGCCGACAGGGCATGCAGCTCCGGGCAGTCTTCCAGCAGGCTTAATAACTGTGCCGCCAATGGCCGGGTGTCGAGCAGCGCCGCCGGGTCCAGCCCAGCAGCGGGGCTTAGCAGCAGGTTGCGCACATCATCGGCATTTGCATTGCGCGGCCCCAGTCCAGCGGCCAGCAACTGAGCGATCAGCGCCGCCTCGGCGCCGGCACGTACACCACGAATCTGCAGATTGCTGCGGTTGGTCAGCTCCAGCACGCCGCTGGCGCAGTCGCTCGCAGCCCTGGCAATCGCCCGAGCTTGAACGCTGCTGAGTTGCCCACCGGGCAGTTTGATTCGGCAGATACCGCCATCCAGCGCTTGCACAATGCGCAGCAAGCCGGGGCACGCCGAAGAACGGGGTGCAGGCGGGGCACAACTGGGCAGTAAATCGTTCAATCGCTCACCTAAAACCAATAGAGCGGCGACCGGACTCGGCAAGCTCTGCACAGGCAGAACTTTTACGGGCTGCTAAAAACTACAACCCGCCAAGGCATCAGACCCTCCGTCCGATGATGGCACTCGCGACCAGCGTCGTCGGCAGGTCTCCTGGCTAGCAGGTCGGCATCGATGCGCAGCCTTCCCGATTGCTCAGTGGCTAACGCGCGCATCGACTCGCTGCATACAGTTGCGGGGGCAGCCACGGTATTAGCGTGTTCCCTCTTAGGCTTATCCGGTCGCTAAAAGCGCTTGCGCTGTTGAAGTCTGGCTCGGACTGCTCATGTACAACCCCTGCATTGCGGGTTGCCGGCAGAGTTCACCTTGTCTAGCCTTCGCTACTGCACTTTTTCTACGACCGGTTATGGGCTAGGCCCATAAAGCACCGACGAATAATGGCGCTATTATGCCCGCTTTCTGTAACGTCGCGACACGCTTGCGGGTCGCACGCTGAATTGATTGACGAGGACAACGCATGACGGCTTGGCTGACAGTGGTGGGAATTGGTGAAGACGGCTATGCCGGTCTCGGCAAGGCTGCGCGCCGTGCGCTGTTGGCCGCCGCGCAAATTGTCGGCGCGCCGCGTCAGCTGGCCTTGCTGCCCAAATGCCTGAGTGCCGCGCAGCAAGCCTGGCCCAGCCCGTTTAGCCTCGATGCGCTGCTGGCGCAACGCGGCACGCCGGTGTGCGTGCTGGCCAGTGGCGACCCGATGCTGTTTGGTGTCGGCGCGAGCTTGGCGCGGCACGTGCCGGCGGATGAACTGCGGGTGCTGCCGGCGCCGTCTTCCTACTCGCTGGCGGCGGCGCGCATGGCTTGGCCGCTGCAAGAAGTGAGTTTGCTCAGTGTGGTGGCGCGGCCCTTGGCGGCCTTACAGACGCAGATCCATGCCGGCGCACGGCTGTTAATTCTGTGTAACGACGGCAGCAGTCCAGCGGCGATTGCCCAACTGCTGCGTGAACGCGGTTTTGGCCCCAGTCGGCTGACGGTGCTGGAGCATTTAGGCGGCCCGCTGGAGCGCCGGCTGGATGGTTTGGCCAGTGACTGGCAAGTAGCTGAGGTGGCTGCACTCAATTTGCTGGCGGTGGACTGCGTGGCGGGCACCGACGCCCTGCGTTTGCCGCTGACTGTGGGCCTGCCCGATAGCGCTTACCAGCACGACGGCCAACTGACCAAGCGCGATGTGCGCGCCATCACCCTGGCGCGCCTGGCACCAAAGCCCGGCGAATTACTCTGGGATGTGGGCGCCGGTTGCGGCTCGATCGGCATCGAATGGCTGCGCAGTCACCCCAGTTGTCGGGCGATAGCTATCGAGGCTGATGCCGGTCGTCAGCAATTGATCGGCCACAACCGCGATGCCCTCGGCGTGCCGCAGTTGCAACTGCTGGCCGGCCATGCGCCCGAAGCGTTGGCTGGGCTGGAAGCGCCGGATGCGATCTTTATTGGTGGCGGGGTGACCATCCCCGGCGTGCTGGAGCACTGCTGGCAACAACTGAAACCCGGCGGGCGGCTGCTGGCCAACGCCGTGACCCTGCAAAGCGAAGCGATGTTACTGGCTTGGCGCAGCAGCCACGGCGGCGAATTGACGCGCATTCAAGTGGCGCACGCCAAACCGCTCGGCGAGTTCGATACCTGGCGCAGCGCCCTGCCGATTACCTTGTTGGAGCTGCATAAGCCGGGGTGATTCGGCCGCTAGCCATACAGTCGCAGCTAGCGCGCAGCAGTACAGTTACTCTGTGTGCAGCAACTGTAGGGGCACAATTTTTCGGTGCTGTAGCTGACGACAAAGCGTCATTAAGCGCGAGCATAGTTCTCCACATATAGCCCCGCAGTAGGGGCTAACAGGAGGCGCTATGCAGCACTTAGCATGCACTGAAACTGACCGTACAGAACATTCGCAGCTGGCCTCGCGCAAGGCTTTTGCTGCGCGTTTGCTGGCCCGCTTGCAGGCGTGGCGGCAAAACAGCCGCACCCGCCAGCAGTTGGCACAGCTAGATGCCCGGCAGTTAGCCGATACCGGCATCACCCAGGCGGAACGGGACTCCGAGTTGGATAAGCCATTTTGGCGTTAGACGCCATAAGGCGGGTGATGATGCGGGCCGCTGCAAGTGCGCAGCAGGGCCACGCGTGCTCAAAAAACCTCGAGTTCACCGGTTTCGATCAGCGCCGCAAACGCCGCGTGCTCGTCTAATAAATTGGGCGACCACGTGAGGTTAAAGGCAAAGCGCTGGAACAATGGGCAGCTCGCTGCTGACGGATCGTTGCGCGGGGTCAAACGGTACTTGATACACAATTGCGGGGTGTCGGTGCCGAAGGAAATAAAGCGGCGCTGGTGGTTAATAAGGATCGGCACTTGGATATGCCTAAGGCCTTGTACTTGGTCATGATTACCCACGTAACGATTTTTAAACGCCCCCCAAATTAAATTGCTCGCCTCCGCCAATATGCTGTGTAGATCGCGGTAAATCGGTGGCTGGGCATCCGCTGCTGCGGTTTCGCGCATCAGGTTGAGCATTTGCTCGGCATCGGTTTGCAGCATCATATGGCCGCGGCACCAATCACTATCGATGGCCATCATGCTGAAGATTTCGCCATAAATATTATTATCATTAACCAGATAACCGGCCTCAGCGCTGACTGTGCAGTTCTTGAACAGCGATTGCAGCGCATTCAGCGACATCTCGGTAATGCCGCTAACTAAGTGTTCTGGGTAGTTACGGCTGAAAATCGTCGCTTCGAGGGCCGACCTGAATGGTTCAAGGTCGCTCAAGTCGAATGCGACGCATAGCGCTTGTGTGTCGGTGCTGGTTAACGGCGGCGCACCCGTATCGCGGCGTAAGAACAGTGGCAGCTCAGGGCGAAGGTTATGAATGAAGTGCAATATGGCTAAGCCTCGGCCCGGCCCACTGTAGTTTTCGTAGATCAGCACTCCGCCCAGTAAGTCTAAATTTGCATCTAATAAATCGAGTACCCCGGCAAAGTTATCTATGTTTGGTTTAATAGCCTGCAAGTACGAGCCGGCACACAGTTGCTTAATGGCTGTGAGACTGGCGAGGTCCTCGTCAAGCACCAATATTTTGCTTATCACCACTGCAGTGTCGGTCATGTGTGTCCCTGTTAAAGGCAGATGCCCTGTTGCTGGGCATGCGTTGGCTTGTTTGTAGCCTAGTTGGGATTAAAACTTTTAGCCTGCCGCTGTTTGCTCGGCTTTCACCCTTGGATGTGTCGCTCGGCCTACAATGCATTTTTCTAATCTCCACGAAGCCCGCCATGCGTGACGAAACCCCAGAGCAAGCCGCGCCTTTGCGCAGCGGCTACACCACCGGCAGTTGCGCCACCGCCACCAGTTTGGCAGCGGCGCGGCTGTTGCTTGGTGGCGTGGCCAGCGATGCG
>JBBKVZ010000005.1:0-3620 GCA_037968715.1 Pseudomonas sp. | reverse complement strand
CGCCAAAAGCCATGCCGACGATCAAGCTATAAAACACAAAGGCGGCTAATTCGCCGCCACTGATGCGCCCGGCGATAACATCCATTCCGCCCACCCAAAGCATCAAACCTACCGCGCCTAACACCAGCACGATTACCACGGTAATCAGCCAGGCCCGCTGCTTGATGCGCTTGCGGGCGGTATTGAAGGCATCCTCCACGGTGGCGCTGAAACGGCTCTTATCGTGCTCCTGATGGTTATAGGCCTGCACGGTTTTGATCTGGCCGAGGGTTTCGCCAACGTAGCTGCCAACGTCTGCCACGCGGTCTTGGGTTTGCCGCGACAGCGCCCGCACCCGTCGACCAAAAATCAGAATCGGCGCCACCACCAGCGGCAAGGCCACGATAACAATGGCGGTGAGTTTGGCATTGGTGATAAACAGCAAAATAATCCCGCCAATCAACATCAGCACATTGCGCAATGCCATCGACAAAGACGAGCCGATCACCGTCTGCAGCAAGGTGGTATCGGCAGTCAGTCGCGACTGAATTTCACTGCTGCGATTGCTCTCGTAAAAGCCCGGATGCAGATTGATCAAGTGATTGAACACGCGCTTGCGAATATCGGCGACAAAACGCTCGCCGAGCCAAGACACCAAATAAAAGCGGCTAAAAGTGCCAACAGCCAAAGCCAGCACCAGCACGAAAAAAAAGCCAATCGAACGGTTCAGTGCCGCTTGCGATTGAGTGGCTAGGCCTTGGTCGACCAGCAGTTTGATGCCCTGTCCCATCGACAAAGTGATCGCGGCGGTAAACATCAAGGCCAGCAAAGCGCCCAGTACCTGCCAGCGGTAAGGTGCAACAAAACGCCGCGCCATGCCCAAGGTATTGCGCTGACGGGCAGACAAAATCGACGGCATATGAACTCGCAGCGCAGCCAACAGGCTTAGGTGAGTGAAGTAGCCAGTAACTTCAGTAGCAGCGACTGGCTCGACGGCAAATTAAACCGCCACAACTACAGATGGGGACGCCCGCAGCCCAGATCAAGCCAGCTCCACCGGTGCAGATCGATTGGCAAGCGAAGGTGCGCGACTAGAGAAAGCGCTTGCGGTGATCGGCACTGGGAATCAGGCAACTGTCGTAGCGGCCAAATAAGCGATAACGGTTCAGCGCGATACGGTCGTAGCACCAGTCGCGCAGCGGCCTCGGCAACAACCGCAGCCACGCCAGCCAACACCAAGGTCGTGGTAATTGAGCGAGGATGCGCAACACGGCCGAGGAACGCAGCAACAGTTGACCATCCTCGATATAGGCCATGGTGTCGAAATGATCGAGCGGCAAACCACACCACTGCAAGATCGCCTGACCCTCGACCGACTGCACAGAGGCTAGGCGAAATACTCGCCGCTGATCATGCCGGATCAGAAACTTGGCCCAGCCGTTACACAGTTTGCACACCCCATCAAAAAGCACCAAGCGCTCGCCGGGCAACAGGTGTGGCGGCAGATTATTCTCGCTCATCAAAGCCCCTCTTATGTTCACAGGCGTTTCACTGCAATGGATGTGAATCGCTCCAACCCAGCGGATACAGTAACTCTTCCTTGTAACCGGCCCAGACCCGCACAGCATCCGGGAATGCCTCATCCAGCTGCGGTTCGCCGCTATCTACCAGCAGCGGACGGCCTTCGAGAGTTGCTAACTTACGCTTAGTTGCCACCACCCGCAGGTGCTCAAGACCGATAGCGCGCAATACCCGCGGGCTGATCTGCTGGTTACCGCGACCAATAATATGCCCCTGACCGCCGATAGCCGTAACCAACAAACGGCTGGGGTAGGCGTGCACCAACTCAAATAACTGTGCCTCGGTAACGTCACTGGCGATCAGTTGGCCATTCTCGATCACATCAACGCCCAACAGTGTGGTCTGTAAACCAAGGTTGCCGGCCACCCCATGCAGTGTCGAACCCGGACCGAAGACGTAACGCACATCGGCCTGCCAACTGTCACGCAACCAGTCGGCGATCTCCACCAACACCAATTCTTCTGACTCCATACCGGCCTGTTTGACCTGCTGCATATAGTGCCCTTCAACCGGCACGGTCAGTTCGCCATACCAGCGGGCAGCCACTTTACCGTCGCGCAGAGCCGCCTCATCCAGATCGCGCACCTCGCCACTGGCCAAACGCACCAAGCCACCCTCAACCAAGCGGCGAGTCAACTCACCGGCGGCCCGTGGGCTAATGGCATACACGCCGGAGTGGATCTTCACCCCAGCCGGAATGCCCAGCACTGGCTGTGCACTATCCGCCACCGCGCACACATCCCGCGCCGTACCATCGCCGCCGGCAAACAAAATCAACGCAACGCCACTGGCTTGCAACGCGGCAACCGCCTGCTGCGTATCGGCAGCGCTGCTCTGACTGCGGGCCAAGTCGCCCAGCACACGATAGCGGAAGCCCATTTGCGCCAATAAGTCCGCGCCCATTGCCCCGGCGAAGGTCACAAATTCAACCCGTGCGGCCAGCGGTAGCAAACACTCCAGAGCAATGCGCGTGCGCATTGCCGCGCGCGGTTCGGCGCCCAACGCCAATGCCTGCTCAGCCACACCATCACTGCCTTTCAGACCGACCGAGCCGCCGAGTCCGGCCAGTGGATTAATGATCAGCCCTAGGTGAAATACGCTCATAAACTATTCTCGGCAGTCGGCACCGCACAGGCACCGAGTAAATATGTATAAACCTCAAACACTGCATCACCTGTCATAGCGCCGTCATTTAAGCCCATTAGGCTGCAACCACCACCTGATGAGGAGCATGACCATGAACCTGCAAACCACCAACAACCCAACAGCCCGCACCAACCTGACCCAACAGGCTATGCTGGGCGGGGCAATCATCGACGCCCAAGGTCGCGAGGTTGCCATCACGGAAAGCATGATTCAGCGCGCCTGCCTCGAGCTGGCAAAAACTTATGTAGCAGCACAGAAAAAAGCCTAATTCTGCCTACATCGCTATCAGGCATGCTTGGGCGATTGTTTAATGCGCACAAACATGACTGATACACAGCAAGCCGGCTAATGCGTGCTGAGCAAGTTCGCACCCAACGCCTGCACCACTTCGCATAACCCCTGCCCAGGCTCGGACACACGCACCTGTAATCCGTCAGTTTCACGCCGATGTGGATAGTGTTTGCGCAAGGCATCAAAGGCGGCACGCCGCGCGGCAGGCTCACCGACAAGACTACGACGAAAATCTGCATCGTCTCGGCGCGGGTCATACACCGCCCTGCACAAGGTAGCTAGCGCCCAGACCGGACTGCACTGCGCATCTAACTCCAGCCCCGCCAACCACGGCTTTGGCAGCAAGCTGGCCAGCGCTATCGTTGCCGCCTGCTGCTGCCAAGCGCAAAACGCCTGATAAATTTGGGCAGTGCCACGTAATTTGCCGTCAAGGCTGTAGCCGGCAATATGCGGGGTGGCTATTTGACAGAGGCCAGCCAAGGGCACATCAACTAGCGGCTCCCCTTCCCAAACGTCTAGCACCACTTGCACATCGACACGCTGCAACAACAGCTGATACAAAGCGCCGTTGTCCACTACCGCGCCGCGGCTGGCGTTAATCAGCCAAGCATCCGGGCGCAAAG
>JBBKVZ010000004.1:0-3833 GCA_037968715.1 Pseudomonas sp. | reverse complement strand
GGCACACCGAAGTTATCCACCGGGTAGGCTTCGCTGCGCATCGCTTCGGCCACTTTACGGTCGATATCGAGAATAGCGCTGGCTGGATTGGCCAAGTCATCGGCGACTGCTGCATGAGTAGCGCCCATTTGCTTGATCAGCTCACGCATATTCTGCGCGCCAGCACCGCTGGCCGCCTGATAGGTCATGGCGCTCATCCACTCGACCAAGCCGGCCTCGTACAAGCCGCCCAAGGCCATCAGCATCAGGCTGACGGTGCAGTTACCACCGACATAGTCTTTGCCACCAGCGTCCAGCGCCTGATCGATCACCTTACGGTTGACTGGATCCAGCACTATCACCGACTCATCGGCCATGCGCAGGGTCGAGGCCGCGTCAATCCAATAACCTTTCCAGCCGGCTTCGCGCAGCTTGGGGAAGACTTCGCTGGTGTAGTCGCCACCTTGGCAAGTGAGGATCACGTCGAGACTTTTCAGCTCATCAATGCTGTAGGCATCTTTGAGTGGCGCCACGTCTTTGCCCACTGCTGGACCTTGGCCACCCACATTGGAGGTGGTGAAGAACACCGGCTCGATCAAGTCGAAATCCCGCTCTTCCAGCATTCGCTGCATCAGCACCGAACCCACCATGCCCCGCCAACCAATCAGACCTACGCGCTTCATAGCACTACCTTCAATAAAGAGTGCGCGCAGCCTGAGCCGCGCGGCAAAAAATCACAAATTGCGCAGGGCCGCGACTACCGCATCGCCCATTGCTGCCGTACCCACCTTAGTGGTGCCGGCGCTATAGATATCGCCGGTACGCAGGCCCTGGTCGAGCACCAGGCTCACCGCTTGCTCGATGGCTGCCGCCGCTTCATGCAGATTGAAGCTGTAACGCAGCAGCATCGACACCGAAAGAATGGTCGCCAGCGGGTTAGCAATGCCCTGCCCGGCAATATCCGGCGCCGAACCGTGGCACGGCTCGTACATGCCCTTGTTATTGGCATCCAAGGAGGCTGACGGCAACATGCCGATCGAGCCGGTGAGCATCGACGCCTCATCAGACAAGATATCGCCGAACAAGTTGTCGGTGACCATCACATCGAACTGCTTAGGTGCACGCACCAACTGCATGGCGGCGTTGTCGACATACATATGGCTGAGTTCGACGTCCGGATAATCCTTAGCCACCTCCATCACCACGGTGCGCCACAACTGGCTGGAGGCCAGCACGTTGGCTTTGTCCACCGAGCAAAGTTTTTTGCCACGCACCCGCGCCATGTCGAAACCGACCCGAGCGATGCGGCTGATTTCGTTTTCGCTGTACGGCAGGGTGTCGTAGGCCATGCGCTGGCCATCTTCCAGCACCACGGTCTCGCGCGGCTGGCCGAAATAGATGCCGCCGGTCAACTCACGGACGATCAGAATATCCAACCCGGAAACCACTTCCGGCTTGAGCGAAGATGCATCGGCCAGTTGCGGATAGAGAATCGCCGGGCGCAAGTTGGCGAACAAACCCAGTTGCGAACGAATTTTCAGCAGGCCGCGTTCTGGACGCAGAGCGGGCTCGATCTTGTCCCACTGCGGGCCACCGACCGCACCGAGCAAAATTGCATCGGCGGCGCGAGCGCGCTCCAGGGTTTCATCGGCCAGCGGCACGCCATACTTCTCATAGGCAGCGCCACCCAACTCGTCGAACGACAACTCAAAACCCAGGCTGTATTTGTCGTTAGCCAGCTCCAGCACCTTGACCGCTTCGGCCATGATTTCCGGGCCGATACCGTCGCCGGGGAGAATCAGAATCTGTTTGCTCATAGGGTCCTCAATGCAATCGCGGGGCTTATTCACCCCTTGGACGTGCTCGGCAACGCCGGCACATCAATGTCTAAATAGGCACAGCTAGCCGCGTATCTTACAGCGCGCCAAACAACCAAGGTTGGCTCTGTCGGTGCTTGGCTTCAAATGCGGCTATCGCTTGATCTGCCTGTAAGGTCAGGCCGATATCGTCCAGACCGTTGAGCAGGCAGTGCTTACGAAAGGCATCGACTTCAAAGTGATAGACCTTGCCATCCGGACGGGTCACGGTTTGCGCGGCCAGATCGACGCTCAGTTGATAGCCTTCAGTGGCCTCGCACTGCTGGAACAACTCATCCACTTCAGCCTCAGTCAAAATGATCGGCAGCATGCCGTTCTTGAAGCTGTTGTTGAAGAAGATGTCGGCGAAGCTCGGCGCGATCACACTGCGAAAGCCGTATTCCTCCAGCGCCCAAGGCGCATGCTCACGGCTCGAGCCGCAGCCAAAGTTCTCTCGCGCCAGCAGCACGCTAGCGCCCTGATAACGGGCGGCGTTAAGCACAAAATCCTTGTTCAGCGGGCGATTGGTGCAGTCTTGGCCCGGCTGGCCGATGTCCAGATAACGCCACTCATCGAACAGGTTTTGACCAAAGCCGGAGCGTTTGATCGACTTTAAAAACTGCTTGGGAATGATCTGGTCGGTGTCGACGTTGGCGCGATCAAGTATCGCTACCAAGCCGCTGTGTTGGGTAAAAGCTTTCATTGGCCTGCTCCTGCTGGACTCGCCGTAATTTCATTAAGCAGGCGCACATCAATAAAGCGACCAGTCACCGCCGCCGCTGCCGCCATGGCCGGGCTAACCAAGTGGGTGCGGCCACCGGTGCCTTGCCGGCCTTCGAAGTTGCGGTTGGAGGTGGAGGCGCAATGCTCGCCACTGCCGAGTTTGTCCGGGTTCATCGCCAGGCACATCGAACAGCCCGGCTCACGCCATTCAAAGCCAGCCTCGATAAAAATCTTGTCCAAGCCTTCCAGTTCGGCTTGTGCCTTGACCAGACCAGAGCCCGGCACCACCAGCGCTTGCTTGATGGTGCTGGCCACTTTGCGACCCTTGGCCACCACGGCGGCAGCGCGTAAGTCTTCGATCCGCGAATTGGTGCAAGAGCCAATAAACACCCGATCCAACTGAATCGAGGTGATCGCCTGATTGGCGCTCAGGCCCATGTACTTCAGTGCCCGCTCAATCGAGTCACGCTTCACTGGGTCAGCTTCGGCCGCTGGGTCCGGTACTTGCGCATCCACCGGCAGAACCATCTCAGGCGAAGTGCCCCAAGTGACTTGCGGCTTGATCAATGCGGCATCCAACACAATTTCGCTGTCGAACTGCGCATCAGCATCCGAGCGCAAGTCGGCCCAGGCCACTACGGCGGCATCCCAATCGGCGCCCTTAGGTGCGTATGGACGGCCTTTCACATAGGCGATGGTTTTCTCATCGGCAGCCACCACACCGACCCGCGCACCGGCCTCAATGGCCATATTACAGATGGTCATGCGGCCTTCCATCGACAGCTCACGGATGGCGCTACCGGCAAATTCCAGTGCGTGGCCGTTGCCGCCGGCGGTGCCGATTTTGCCGATAATCGCCAGCACGATATCTTTAGCGGTGACGCCGAACGGCACTTGGCCCTCGACCGACACGCGCATATTTTTCATTTTCTTGGCTACCAGACACTGGGTCGCGAGCACATGCTCAACTTCCGAAGTGCCGATGCCGTGAGCCAAGGCACCGAAAGCGCCGTGAGTTGAGGTATGCGAGTCGCCGCAGACCACGGTCATACCCGGCAAGGTCGCGCCCTGCTCCGGGCCAACCACATGCACGATGCCTTGACGGCTGTCGTTCATCTTGAATTCGAGAATGCCGAAAGCGTCGCAGTTTTCGTCTAGGGTCTGCACCTGCAGACGCGAGACTTCATCGCTGATCGATTCCAGTCCGCCCTGACGCTCGGCCTTGGTGGTCGGCACGTTATGGTCGGGGGTGGCGATGTTAGCGTCGATCCGCCA
>JBBKVZ010000003.1:0-13308 GCA_037968715.1 Pseudomonas sp. | reverse complement strand
CTGCGCAAGCGCCACGCCAGTGGCTGGCCATCGGGCAGCACCAAGCGGCCATCTAAACGCTGCCGGCTACCCGTGCTGCGCAGGCTCAGATTGACGTACGTTAAGGATACTGGTGGCTGCCCTTGCGGTTGCAGGGTTATTTGACTGTTCAGCAAAGACAACCAGTCAATCCGCTGCAAACCGGCCAAAACAACCTCCGGCGATAACGCTGGGCTGTCCGACTTATTGCCCGCTGACCAGCCAGCCAACGCCCACTGGCCGTCGGCGCCTTGCTGTAGGTTGAGGCGCAGACCATCAACCTGCAAATCGGCAATTTTTATTTGTCGGCCGAGCAGGCTACCAAGCACATCTGGGATCACCCGCACGGTCTGCAGATGCAGCGCACTCGCCGCCTCACCCAGCGTCACATCATGCACCAGCAGCACTGGCGCGAAATGTTCCCAGCTGCCTTCCAGGCGGCCAATGCGTAGCGGAAAACCCAACGCCTGCTGAGCCTGCGCTTCAATTTCGCTGTGGTACTCAGCCACCATTGGTGTCAATTCGCGACCCACACTGACATACAACGCCAGCAGCATCAGCAACAGCACCGCGCACGCCAACAGGCCGCGCAGTAACCGCGCAAACCCACCGACCAACCAAGTTGTCAAGGCTGCACCTTAGAGCAAGACCACATCGTATTGCTCCTGAGAGTACATGCTCTCCACTTGAAACTTGATGGTGCGACCAATAAAACCTTCCAAGTCGGCCACGTTTCCGGACTCTTCATCGAGTAAGCGGTCGATAACCTTTTGGCTAGCCAACACCAAGTACGCCCCTGCCTGATACGCACGGGCTTCGCGCAGAATCTCGCGGAATATTTCGTAGCAAATGGTCTCAGGGGCTTTCAGCTTGCCTCGGCCCTGACAACTGCTGCAGGGCTCACAGAGCACCTGCTCGAGGCTCTCACGGGTGCGCTTACGGGTCATTTGCACCAAACCAAGCTCGGTAATGCCGAGCATATTGGTCTTGGCATGATCGCGTTCGAGTTGCTTCTCTAGGGTGCGCAACACTTGGCGCTGGTGTTCCTGATCTTCCATATCAATGAAGTCGATGATGATAATGCCACCCAAATTGCGTAGGCGTAGTTGCCGGGCGATGGTGGTGGCCGCTTCCAGATTGGTTTTAAAGATGGTTTCTTCAAGGTTGCGATGGCCGACAAATGCCCCGGTATTGACATCGATGGTGCTCATCGCCTCGGCGGGATCGATGATCAGATAACCACCCGATTTCAGCGGAACCTTGCGCTCTAAGGCCTTTTGTACCTCGTCCTCGACGCCATACAAATCAAAAATCGGCCGCTCACCCGGGTAATGTTCAAGGCGTCCGGCAATCTCTGGCATCAGCTCATCAACGAACTGCACGATCTTTTGGAAGGTTTCCCGTGAGTCGATGCGCACCTTCTCGATCCGCGGGCTGACCAGATCGCGCAGTGTGCGAAAGGCCAAGCTCAAGTCTTGGTAAATAACGCTGGGGCTGGAGGCTGTTTGCATCTGCCCGCGAATCTGCTCCCAAAGCCTACGCACGTAACGAATGTCCATAAGGATTTCGTCGGCACCTGCGCCATCAGCGGCGGTACGCAATATAAAGCCGCCCATTTCGGCAATGCCTTCGGCGGCGATGCACTCAGCCACCACGCGTTTAAGCCGATCACGCTCAGCTTCGTCGTCAATTTTCAGCGAAATACCAACATGCCGAGTACGCGGCATATACACCAGGTAACGCGAAGGAATCGACAGTTGCGTGGTTAAACGGGCGCCTTTCGTGCCAATCGGGTCTTTGGTCACCTGCACGACCAGACTCTGCCCCTCATGCACCAAGGCACTGATGGTTTCATTAGTGCCGGCATTGCCTTCACGGCTGGCGATTTCGCCGACATGAATAAACCCGGCACGCTCCAAGCCAATATCGACAAAGGCCGCCTGCATGCCGGGCAGCACGCGCACCACCTTACCTTTATAGATATTGCCAACGATGCCCCGACGCTGGGTGCGCTCAACGTGCACTTCTTGCAAGACACCGTTTTCGACCACCGCCACGCGCGATTCCATCGGCGTGATATTGATCAGAATTTCTTCACTCATGCGCAGCTTCACTTATAGAGGTAGGGTCCAGGCGCTGCCAACAGGGAATGCCGAAATCAGCGAGCAATGCCGCAGTCTCGCACACTGGCAAGCCAACTACCGCCGAAAAACTGCCCTCCAAGTGACGAACAAACACCGCAGCCAAGCCTTGAATGGCATAACTGCCGGCTTTATCCGCCGGCTCGCCACTGTGCCAATAGTCAGCAATTTCCAGCGCAGTAAGGGCACGAAAGCTGACGCTACTGCGTACTACGCGCACTTCACAGCGCTCTGTGGTGGCTAACGCCACTGCCGTTAGGACCTGATGGGTATTGCCTGACAAAGCCTGCAGCATGGCCTGTGAGTCGGCTTGGTCACAGGGTTTACCGAGAATTCGACCGTTCAACACCACACTGGTATCGGCACCCAGTACCACTGCATCGGTGAGTGCGCCCAAAGCAGCCAGACCGGCCTGCGCCTTGGCCTGCGCTAAGCGCTCGACGTAACCTTCAGGCAATTCACCAGGCAATGGGGTTTCATCTACCGCAGTGCTCAGGGCGGTAAAGGGCACACCTATTTGGGTCAGTAATTCATGCCTTCTCGGGGAGGTCGAAGCGAGAAACAGTGCGGCCATGAATACCCCTTAGCGCTTGACGCTACACAGATAAAAACGCCGCTTACGCGGCGCAGGAAGTCGTCAATTTAAGCGCGACACGCGGCGTTAGCATTAGCTTTGCAGTGTCGACCGCGAACGCAGGCGATATAACTGCCTCGTCTACGAGCAGCTCTATCAAGATACGTGAAAACCTAAGCGCAGCTTGCGCATGCCCATCGATACCCACGGCCAGCACAAAGCACTGATCGGTACAGGCACAAGAAATAGCAGGGTCGACGGGCGATTGCCAACCAACACATTCAACCAAAGCTGAACCAGCTGGGCCAGGCCAAAAACCACCAGCACCACCAAGCTTTGATGCCATACCGGAAAGGTCCGTAAGCGCTGCTGCAGGGTAAGGATCAGAAAGGCAATTATCGTCAACGCCAGCGCATTCTGTCCCAGCAACGAGCCGTACAACACATCTGCTGCCAACCCCAGCAGCCAAGCCGTAATCATCCCCACGCGATGAGGCAACTCCAGCATCCAATAGGTCAACAACAAAGCGAGCCATAACGGTCGGCCGCTCTCAATAAAGCTGGGCATGGGGATTACGCTGAGGAGCAAGGCCACCGCAAAGCTAAACCAGATAACCCAAGCATTACGTGGACGTAAACCGAGCATCAGTGAGTTCCTGCTGGGGCAACGGGTTTAATCGGCACAACGTTAACCGGGGAATTTTCAGCCGGCTTAACATCGGTCGGCAGCGCTGTTGCGGGCGCAGCAGCTGCGGCAGCCTGTATTTTATCCGCCGCTTCCTGCGCCAAAGCCGAATCAGTTGAGCGTTGTTCTGGGCTGCGCTTATCGGTAAACACCAGCAGCACATAACGACTGCGATTCAGCGCCGCCGTTGGCTCGGCGCGAACAATCGCAAACGGCTGGCCGGTGTCATGAACCACTTCTTTCACCGTGGCCACCGGATAACCCGCCGGAAAGCGCTGGCCGAGACCGGAGCTAACCAGCAAATCACCCTCTTTGATATCTGCGGTGTCTGCTACATGACGAAGCTCAAGACGCTCAGGATTGCCGGTGCCGCTAGCAATCGCCCGCAAACCGTTACGATTCACCTGCACCGGAATGCTATGGCTGGTGTCAGTCAGCAGCAGCACCCGCGAGGAGTACGGCATTACTTCTATCACTTGGCCCATCAAACCGCGTGCATCGAGAACTGGCTGGCCAATAAACACGTCGTCCTTTTCACCCTTGTCGATCAACACCCGCTGGGTAAACGGATTTGGATCGACGCCAATCAGCTCACCGACCAATACCTGATCATCCACCAGTGCGGAGGAATTCAGTAGCTCGCGTAGGCGCACGTTTTGCTCGATCAAGGTGGCCAGTTTTTGCAAGCGACGCTGCATCAACAAGGCTTCGGCTTTGAGCTTTTCGTTTTCAGCGAGCAGTTCACTATGGCTACTGAGCTGCTGGGTGGCGTTCTGCCAAAGGTGGGTTGGGATATCCGCCACCCAGTAAAACGGGGTGAGCACCAGCCCAAGCTGGCTACGAACCGGCTTGAGGGTGTCTAGGCGAGCATCAACCAGCATCAGCGTGACCGAAAGCACGCTCAGCACCAGTAGACGCGCACCCAATGAGGGTCCCTTGGCAAATAATGGTTTGATGGCACGCTCCTCGCTGCGGCAAGCCTCAAGCAGAAATTCACACGCTAAGGCGCAGCCAGTAGCTGGCCTACGCGTTACTTATAGCGTGCGACTTTACTTACTCAGCCGAGAGCAGATCCATGGTGTTGCGATCCATCATCTCCAGCGCCATGCCGCCACCACGAGCCACACAGGTAAGAGGGTCTTCGGCAACAATGACCGGCAAACCGGTTTCTTGCGAGATCAATTTGTCTAGGTCACGTAATAAAGCGCCGCCACCGGTTAGCACGATGCCGCGCTCGGCGATGTCCGAGGCCAATTCAGGCGGTGACTGCTCAAGCGCACTTTTCACCGACTGCACGATGGTCGCCAGCGATTCTTGCAAGGCTTCCAGCACTTCGTTGGAGTTCAGGGTGAAGCTGCGCGGCACGCCCTCGGCCAAGTTACGGCCACGCACGTCAACTTCGCGCAGTTCGCCACCCGGGAACGCGGTGCCGATTTCTTGCTTGATGCGTTCAGCGGTGGATTCGCCGATCAGGCTGCCATAGTTACGACGCACATAGGTGATGATCGCCTCGTCGAAACGGTCGCCGCCAACTCGCACAGATTCGCCGTAAACCACGCCATTCAGCGAGATCAGAGCGATTTCCGTGGTACCACCACCGATATCCACCACCATCGAACCGCGCGCCTCATCAACCGGCAAGCCAGCACCGATAGCGGCGGCCATAGGCTCTTCGATTAGAAACACTTCGCGAGCACCGGCGCCAATGGCCGATTCACGAATAGCCCGACGTTCAACTTGGGTGGACTTGCACGGTACGCAGATCAGCACGCGCGGGCTGGGCTGCAGGAAGCTGTTCTCGTGCACTTTATTAATAAAGTACTGGAGCATTTTTTCACACACGCTGAAATCGGCGATCACGCCGTCTTTCATCGGGCGAATGGCGGCGATATTACCGGGGGTACGGCCGAGCATGCGCTTGGCGTCAGTACCGACAGCTACCACGCTTTTCTGATTATTAGCGCTGGTGCGAATAGCCACAACCGACGGCTCGTTCAGCACAATGCCGCGATCACGGACATAAATCAGGGTGTTGGCAGTACCCAAGTCGATCGACAGATCGCTAGAAAACATGCCACGTAATTTCTTAAACATGGGTAAGTAGCCTTAAGCAACGCGCAGGGAAGAACACGCAGGTAAAAAAGTGCCGCAAACTCTAACAACGACGGGGATTTTGGGCAAGGCGGCAATATGTTAGATTGCCCCTTTTTAGCGCTATTGCCGCCTTTCGTCAGCTTTTAACTGCCGGAACGCTGTATTTAACGCCCATAATTTTTTTGCCTGACCAGCGGCCCACTCTTTACGGTGGCTGCTTTATTGGAGAATTGCCGATGGCGCTTGAACGCTGCGACGTGGAAAAAATCGCTCATTTGGCCCGAATTGGCCTGACTGAAGCCGATATCCCGCGTACCACCGCGACCCTCAACAACATTCTTGGTCTGATCGACGCCATGCAGGCCGTCGACACCAGCAGCGTCGAGCCCCTGGCCCACCCGCTGGAAACCACCCAGCGCCTGCGGGCCGATGTGGTCACCGAAAGCAATCATCGCGAAGCTTACCAAGCCATCGCACCAGCCGTTGAAGCGGGTCTGTTTCTGGTTCCTCAGGTGATCGAATAATGGATATGCATCAACTTACCTTGGGCGAAATCAGCCGCGCCTTGGCCGCCAAAGAGTTTTCTGCCAGCGAACTGAGCAGCACCCTGCTGGCCCGCATCAAGGCCCTCGAGCCAAAACTCAACAGCTTTATTAGCGTCACCGAAGAGCTGGCCATGCGCCAAGCCAAGACCGCTGATGAGCGCCGAGCCAAAGGTGAAACCGGCGCCCTACTCGGCGCACCGATCGGTCATAAAGACCTGTTTTGCACCCAAGGCGTGCGCACCAGTTGCGGCTCGAAGATGCTCGACAATTTTATCGCCCCTTACAACGCCACCGTGGTCGACAAACTGGCCGCCGCTGGCACCGTGACCCTCGGCAAGCTGAACATGGACGAGTTCGCCATGGGCTCGGCCAACGAGTCGAGTCATTACGGCGCCGTGCACAACCCGTGGGACTTAACCCGCGTACCCGGCGGCTCGTCTGGCGGCTCGGCTGCAGCAGTAGCCGCACGCTTGATTCCTGCAGCTACCGGCACTGACACCGGCGGCTCAATTCGCCAACCGGCGGCGCTGACCAACCTTACCGGGATCAAACCAACCTATGGCCGCGTGTCGCGCTGGGGCATGATCGCCTACGCCTCCAGTCTCGACCAAGCCGGCCCGCTGGCGCGCAACGCCGAAGACTGCGCCCTGCTGCTGCAAGCCATGGCCGGCTTCGATCCGCAAGACTCCACCTGCGCCGAACAGCCGCTAGATGACTACTTGGCAGTGCTCAACCTGCCCCTCAAAGGCCTGCGCATCGGCCTGCCGAAAGAATACTTTGCCGCTGGGCTGGACAGCCGCATCGCCGCCGCCACCTTGGCCGTGGTCGAGGAGCTGAAAAAGCTCGGCGCCACAGTTAAGGACATCAGCCTGCCGAACACCCAGCACGCGATTGCCGCCTACTACGTGATCGCCCCAGCTGAAGCCAGCTCCAACCTGTCACGTTTCGACGGCGTGCGTTTTGGCTATCGCTGCGAAAACCCGCAAAACCTCGAAGACCTCTACAAGCGCTCGCGCGCCGAAGGTTTTGGCGATGAAGTGAAACGGCGCATTATGGTTGGCGCCTACGCGTTGTCGGCCGGTTACTACGACGCCTACTACCTGCAAGCGCAAAAGATTCGCCGCCTGATCAAAAATGACTTCGTCGCCGCCTTCCAAGAAGTCGATGTGATCCTCAGCCCGACCACGCCTAATCTGGCCTGGAAGCTTGGCGAGAAAAATAACGACCCGGTCGCCCAGTACCTAGAAGATATCTACACCATCACCGCCAACCTGGCCGGCATTCCCGGCCTGTCGATGCCCGCCGGCTTCGTCGATGGTTTGCCGGTGGGCGTGCAATTGCTCGCACCGTACTTCCAAGAAGGCCGCCTGCTGAACGTCGCCCATCAATACCAGCAGGTCACTGCCTGGCACACCCAAGCCCCAAGCGGCTTCTGAGGAGCACTGACATGCAATGGGAAACAGTTATAGGGCTGGAAATCCACGCCCAACTCAGCACTAAATCGAAGATCTTCTCGGCCAGCGCCACCACTTTTGGCGCCGAGCCCAACACCCAGGCCAGCCTGATTGATCTGGGTATGCCCGGCACCCTACCGGTGCTCAACGCCGAAGCCGTGCGCATGGCCTGCAAGTTCGGCTTGGCGATTGATGCTGAAATAGCCGAACGGAATATCTTCGCCCGTAAAAACTACTTCTACCCGGACCTGCCCAAGGGCTATCAGACCAGCCAGATGGATCACCCGATCGTCGGCAAGGGCTTTCTCGACATCACCCTAGAAGACGGCAGCGTTAAACGCATCGGCATCACCCGCGCACACTTGGAAGAAGACGCCGGCAAGAGCCTGCACGAAGACTTCCACGGCATGACCGGCATCGACCTCAATCGCGCTGGTACGCCACTGTTGGAGATCGTTTCCGAACCGGACATCCGCTCCGCCAAAGAAGCCGTCGCCTACGTCAAAGCGATCCACGCACTGGTGCGTTACTTAGGTATTTGCGATGGCAACATGGCTGAAGGCTCGTTGCGTTGCGACTGCAACGTCTCAGTACGCCCGGTTGGCCAAGCCGCCTACGGCACGCGCGCCGAAGTCAAAAACGTCAACTCGTTCCGCTTTATCGAAAAAGCCATCAACCACGAAGTGCAGCGGCAGATTGAGCTGATCGAAGACGGCGGCAAGGTGGTGCAAGAAACCCGCCTGTACGACCCCAACAAAGATGAAACCCGCTCTATGCGCAGCAAAGAGGAAGCCAACGATTACCGTTACTTCCCCTGCCCTGACCTGTTGCCGGTGGTGATCGAGCAAAGCTTCTTGGACGAAATCCGCGCCAGCCTGCCCGAGCTGCCCGTTGAGAAGCGCGCGCGTTTCGAGGCTGAATTTGGCTTGTCCGCCTACGACGCCGACGTACTGGCCAGCAGCCGCGAACTGGCCAACTACTTCGAGGCCGTCAATGCCGTGTGTGGCGACGCCAAGCTCGCCGCCAACTGGGTGATGGGCGAGCTGTCCAGCCTGCTCAACACCAACAACTTGGAAATCGACCAATCGCCGGTGTCCGCCGAGCAACTGGGCGGCATGATCCTGCGCATCAAAGACAACACCATCAGCGGCAAAATCGCCAAGATGGTCTTTGAAGGCATGGCCAACGGTGAAGGCAGCGCCGACCAAGTGATCGAAAACAAAGGCCTTAAGCAAGTCACCGACAGCGGCGCCATTGAGGCGATGCTGGATGAAATGCTCGCCGCCAACGCCGAGCAGGTCGAGCAATACCGCGCCAGCGATGAAGCCAAGCGCGGAAAAATGTTCGGCTTCTTCGTCGGCCAAGCGATGAAAGTATCCAAAGGCAAAGCCAACCCAGGGCAAGTCAACCAGCTGCTGAAAAGCAAACTGGAGGGCTAAGCTCAGCGCAACGTCACGCACCATAACGCCGGGGATACCCGGCGTTGTTTTATCTGGAGAAAAGCATGTGGCGCACACTGATTATCAGTTGTTTACTCGGCCTACTCGCTGGCTGTAGCGGGCTATCCAGCACTGACAGCGGCAGCTACAACGCCAAGGGTCAGGCCTCATATTACGGCGCCAAACACCAGGGCAAACGCACTGCCAGCGGCGAACGCTTCGACCAAAACCAACTGACCGCCGCCCACCGCACTCTGCCCTTCGGCAGCCAAGTACGGGTGACCAACCTCAACAACGACAAGAGCGTGATAGTGCGCATCAACGACCGCGGCCCCTATGCTCGCAGCCGTATCATCGACCTTTCCCGCCAAGCCGCCCAGCAACTCGACATGCTCCGCTCTGGCGTCGCGCCGGTACGAGTGGTGAGTGTCGATTGATGACAAGCCATTAACGCACCCAAAACCAGCCATAAAAACTAGCCGCGACAAGCAGCAATATCGCCAACAAAAAACTATCTATCTACTGATAGATACCATGCTAAGCTCAGCGCACAGCACTTACCTTCCGCACCAGCTGTGCAAACCTTAGCCAGGCCTGCGCTACCCGCAAGGCCACGACCAAAGAGACACTTTTGATGAAAATTCATGATTTTGCAGGCTTCCCCAACCCAGCCCGCGTACGCATCGCCCTGGCCGAAAAGCACGCCACCGACCAGGTGCAGTTCGTTCACGTTGACGTACTCAAAGGCGAGCATCGGCTGCCGGCGTTCCTCAAGCTGAATCCGAACGCGACAGTGCCGGTGCTTGAGCTGGACGATGGCACCTGTATCAGCGAATGCACGGCCATTACCGAATACCTCGACCACAGCTTTGCGGGTATTTCGCTAACCGGCACCAGCGCTAAAGAGCGCGGCGTGATCCACATGATGCAGCGCCGCGCCGAGCAAGGTGTAATGGACGCAGTGGGCGCCTATTTCCACCACGCCACCGAAGGGCTAGGTGCGCTAGAGCTGTACCAGAACAAAGACTGGGGTCTCAAGCAATACGCCGTAGCACAGGCCGGCATGCGCTACTTCAACGACCTGTTGAGCAGCCAAGCATTTGCCGCCGGCGAGCAGTTCTCGATGGTTGATATCACCTTGTTTGTCGGCCTGTCGTTTGCCGAATTTGCTAAGGTCGAAATTCCCGCCGAATGCACGCATTTGCTCGCTTGGCGCGCACGCATGGCCGAACGCCCAAGCATGGCCGGCTAACACCAACCCACCACGGAGAATCCACCCATGGATATCAATGCTGAGTTTGACCAGCGCGTAGTAATGCACGGTGCGCAGATGCCCTGGGTGGACTCGCCGATAGCCGGCGTACAGCGGCGCATGCTCGACCGTATCGGTGCGGAAGTGGCCCGCGCCACCACGATTGTGCGCTACGCCCCCGGCAGTTCATTTACCCCACATGTGCATACCGGCGGCGAAGAATTTGTAGTCCTTGAAGGCGTATTCCAAGATGAGCATGGCGATTTTCCCACCGGCTCCTACGTGCGCAATCCACCCACTTCCAAGCACACCCCCGGCTCGGCCGAGGGCTGCATCATTTTTGTCAAACTCTGGCAGTTTGACTTAGCCGATCGCACTCCCGTAATGCTCAACCTGCACAAAATGGGCAGCGTGAACGATGCCAACCACCCGGGCGTAGCGCTCACCCCACTGTTTTTAGACGCCGACGAAACCGTGCAGCTGGAAACCTGGCAACCGCATACCGAGGTCAGCTATCACTTTGCTGAGGGCGCCGAGCTGCTGGTACTGGACGGCGACTTTAGCGAGTCGGGCGAACAGTTCGTCGCCATGTCGTGGCTACGTTTGCCCTGCGGCGCCACCTTTGCGGCAACCGCTGGCGCTGCGGGTGCCAAAGTCTGGGTCAAAATGCGACACTTGCGCTCAATTAAAGCGCCGCCGAGCAGCTAAGTTCGGCGCCATAGCAGCCCAGGGAAATAACCAGGCAATGTCGGATAAACGTAATGAGATCGAGGCGCTGGCCGCAGAGCTGGTAAAGCGCTCCGGTCTGCGCGAACTGAGCTTTCGCCAACTGGCCGATTTAGCCGGAATTAAGTCGTCCAGCGTGCACTACTACTTCCCGGAAAAGAGCGATCTGACTGCAGTGCTAATCAGCAGTTACAGCAGCGCCTTTGCCCAGCAGTTGCAGATATTGGCACAGGCCCAGCCGGGCCTACACCGCAAACTTATGGCCTTTGTCGACCTGTTCGAAGCAGCCGCCCTGGATAACAAATTTTGCCTGTGCGGCATGCTCGCCGCCGAGCTAGCCGCCCTCGATGAGCACAGCCGCACCCTGTTAAAAAAGTTCTTCCAAGACAGCGAAGACTGGTTAACCGAACTACTCAACCAGCATGTCAGCCAGCTGAGTTCCACACTGGCTCCACGCCAGCTCGCCGCCGTATTTATGTCCGGCCTGGAGGGCGCCTTGCTGCTCGACAGGGTCCAGTCCGGCGGGCAACATCTCGAGGCCCAACGGCAATTAATCGCCAGCTGCATAAGCCCCGCCAGCCGCGACTAAGACTCCGCCAGCGTCATGCTCCAGCACAGGACTACGGCTGAGCTTGTATCAGTTCGATGCTGTAACCATCCGGATCTTCAATAAAGGCAATCTGCTCGGGTAGCGTGCAATCCGCCGAGTGTTCTCGCATCGGCCCAGGCGGGCGCAGCACCTTGACCCCGGCGGCGGCCAACGCGGCGCAGCTGGCGAACACATCGTTTACCGCCAAAGCCACATGGCCAAAGGCCGTGCCCTGTTCATAAGCGTCTTGCTCCCAGTTATAGGTCAGCTCCAGCAGCGCCTGCTCAGCCCCTTGGCCATACCCGATAAAGGCCAGAGTAAAACGTCCGCAGGGGTATTGCTCCAGACGCATGACACGCATGCCCAACAATCCGCAGTAAAAAGCCAACGAACGTTCCAGATTGGCCACCCGCAGCATGGTGTGCAGCAGTTTATATGGCGCCCTAGCGCCTCCTAACAGTGTACTGGGCATGTTGTTACTCTCCTCGACGGGGCGTTATCTGGGTGTTTTTTGCCCGGCATATGCCACTTCGTCAGTGAAGACCGTGGCGACTTGGCATACACCGAACTCAGGGGTTTTACAGATAAAACTGCGAGCCCATCTCACGACTTGCCGCTTCCGTTACCGCGGCATCAAACAACAAGGTGCTGTAGGCCGCATCTAGCCCCGCTGTCTCGGTTGGGAAGTAATCGGTAACGAAGCGGCGGGCGTTATCCAGCGTATCGAATGCATAGAAGCCACCTACCGATTGGTTATCCGCGCCACTTAACCAAGTTTTGTGCAATAACCCTGGCTGCTCGCGAAGAATCGGATTCATCGTGCGCCAAGGGGCCTGGTCAAATGGCACCGACAGTTGCACCTCGGTGTAGACGAATGCGCCCGGCTGGCGGCTGGCGATGCCACCGAAATGCACCGAATTGAGCTGCCGGCTAGCCTCCTCAACGATGTCCATCGCGAACACCCGAGTGGTTTGCGCCACGCCAAATTTGCGCGCCTCAAGCGGAAAGTATTCGGTGACAAATTTCTTCGCATTGGCAATTGAGTCGAACTCATAAAAGCCACCGACCGAGTGGTTCGCGGCGCCTGACAACCAGGTTTTATTTTTTAAGCCTGGTTGCTTGAGTAACTCAGGGTTGAGTTCGCGCCACGGCGCCTGCGCAAAAGGCAAAGAGATTTGCAGCTCGGTGTACACAAAAGCCTTCGACATAACGGAGTTCCTCTCAATGAGCTGATCCAGTCATTTCCATGACCGGCGCGACAATCAGATAACGATCGCTATTTTAAAATACATAACGATCGTTACTCGAACAAGTATAATTTCCATTCAATACTCAACTCAGCACTCATCAAGGAGAGGTCCGTGTCGCGATCCGAACAAAAATTGCAAACCCGCCAGCGCATCCTCGATGCTGCCGGACGGGGTTTTCGTCAAGGTGGCTTTGCTGGCATTGGCATCGATGGCTTAGCGAAAGAGGCCGGGGTCACCTCCGGCGCCTTCTATAGCCACTTCGACTCCAAGGCTGCTGCGTTCAATGAGTCGCTCGCGCAGGGCATGGCAGATCTCAACACCGGCGTGCAGCACTTCCAGGCGACTTACGGACCGACTTGGTGGGCGCAGTTCGTGCATTTCTACCTAGGCAGCAAACGCAAATGTGCGCTGCCGCAAAGCTGTGCTTTGCAAAGCCTAGCCCCTGAAGTGGCGCGCGCAGATACGCCTGCACGGGCAGCGTTTGAAGCCGATCTACTGAAGGTGGCGAGCCTAGTCGCAACAGGGCCAACAGCCGCCGATGC
>JBBKVZ010000002.1:0-3872 GCA_037968715.1 Pseudomonas sp. | reverse complement strand
CCTATATCAAGGCTACCTCTACAGTCAGCCCTTACCGTTACCGGCCTTTCGCGCCCTGTTGGCGCATGCCCGGCAACGCCCCGCGCTGAACTAAGGGCTGCGCCAAACCGCCTTAACCGGCAATCGACGCCGAAACAACGGCCTCGCTATAGCCCAGCAGCAGATCAACCCGCACGCAGTCATGCTCGCGGCGCACCTCATTGAACAGCAGCATGGCTTCAGGGTAATTACGACTGAGCATGGCCAGCCATTGCTTTAAGCGCCCGGTCGCACAGCGGCCGGTCATCTTCACCCGCACTTGCCGCCAGAACTCGCGCAACATGGGCTGCAACTGCAGCCACGTCATGGGTTGCACCTCACGACCGGCGCGAGCGGCGGCAATTTGCACGGCTAAATCAGGCCGCGAGACTAGGCCACGCCCGAGCATGATGTCTTCGACGCCGCTGATTTCCCGGCAACGCCGCCAGTCATCGATATCCCAGACTTCGCCATTGGCAAATACCGGCACCTTGACCACATCCTGGACCCGCGCCACCCACTCCCAGTGCGCCGGTGGCTTATAGCCGTCGGCTTTAGTGCGGGCATGCACGACAATTTGCGCCGCGCCGCCGGCGGCCAATGCTTGCGCGCACTCCAGCGCGCCGTCGGGCGTGTCAAAACCCAAACGCATTTTCGCCGTTACCGGAATATGCGCAGGCACCGAACGACGAACTTCGCAGAGAATTCGATAGAGCAACTCAGGCTCTTTGAGCAGCACCGCGCCACCGCGTGAACGGTTGACGGTTTTTGCCGGGCAGCCAAAGTTCAGATCAATTACCGGCGCACCAAGGGTGCAGGCAAAGGCGGCGTTATCGCCTAAACAAACCGGATCGGAGCCGAGCAACTGCACGCGCAACGGCGTACCCGCCGCCGTGCAGGCGCCGCGGCTCAGCTCGGGGGCAAGTTTTTCAAAGGTACTGAGTGGCAACAAGCGCTCGCTGACCCGAATAAATTCGGTCACGCACCAGTCGATAGCGCCAACATGGGTTAATACATCACGGAGGATTTCATCCACCAGGCCTTCCATGGGCGCTAAGGCAATTTGCACGCAGGAGTATCCACAGGCTGAAAGAGGGCGCGATTGTACTGCAAGGGCGGCTTTAGCCGTGAAGAGCTTTCGCAGGCAAACTCCCCCTACAAACGTAGGATGAACTCAGGAGCGCAGCGAACAGTCCATCTTAACCAGCAAAATCGCCACTCAACTCATTTATAGCTGCATTGGATAGGCTTCAATCACTGCCGCGCCATAACCCTGCAGAAACTCAGCAGGCATACGTTTAGGTTTGCCCGTCGACAACTCGATACAGACGAAAGTGGTTTGCGCGCGCAGCAAGGTAGTGGCGTCTGCCGGACGCCACAATTGAAAGTGGCGGATCATTTTCAAGCGCTGATCAGACTCAACAATCCACGTGGCCATCTGTAACTGCTGGCCTTCATAGGCACTGGCCAAATAATCGATCTCATGGCGCAGCACGGCCATGGCACGATCCAGCCGGCGGTACTCACACAGATCCAGGCCGAGAAACTGCGAGTGCCGCCACGCACTGCGCTCCAGCCAACTGACATACACCGCATTATTGGCATGCCCGAGGCCGTCGATATCGTCGGGCTGCACCGCCAGCTCGATAACAAAGGGCGCCGGTAAGTCCCAACTCATGGCTGCTGGTCTAGGCGAGCGGCACTTTCGCGTGCTTCAGCGGCCAATTGGGTGATCTGATCCCAAGCCCGGGCACGCACCAGGTTGCTCGGCGCCAGCCAAGTACCACCGACACAGGCCACATTCGGCAAGCGCAAGAAGCTCAGCAAGTTGTCTGGTGTTACCCCGCCAGTGGGGCAAAAGCTGATCCCGGTAAACGGGCCTTTAAAGCTTTTCAGCATCTTCACACTGGTACTGCCATCTGCCGGAAATAGCTTCAGCGAGCGATAGCCATACTCCAGCGCCAGCAATATCTCCGATGGCGTCATCACGCCGGGCAAATACGGCAGGCCAGAGCTTTCCGCCGCCGCCGCCAAGCGCTCGGTGCAACCAGGACTGACCGCAAACTGCGCACCAGCATCACGCGCCTCCATAAATTGATCGCGGTGGATCAGCGTGCCGGCGCCCACCAGCAACTGCGGCAACTCCTTGCGGATGGCCGCCAGCGCATCCAGCGCCTGTGGGGTGCGCAGGGTGACTTCCAGCACCTCGACACCACCCGCATGCAGCGCCCGCGCCAGATCTAACGCCAAGCTTACATCTTCAATCACCAGCACCGGCAATACCGGGCGAGCGCGTTTGAGTACCTGCTCAATGCTTAGCTGCATAATCTCAACTCCCATGTTATGCGTCCCAATCCAAACTTGTGGCGCCCTGATCTGCCGGGCCGACTAGCCGGCGCTGCGCACTAAACAAGCCAAGGCCAAAGCCGGCAGGCGAATCCAGCGGCGCCACTGCGGGCGTGCGGCCCGCTAACTCGGCAACCGTCAACTGCACTTGGAGCACGCCCTGCTCGGCATCAATTTCCAGCCAATCACCATCTTGCAAAAGCGCTAAGGGCCCGTCAGCCGCTGCCTCGGGAGTCAGGTGCAATGCCGCCAAGACCTGCCCAGAGGCACCCGACAAACGCCCATCGGTCAACAGCGCGACTTTTTGCCCGGCGTTCTGCAAATTCACCAGCAAGGGCATTAATTTATGCAGTTCAGGCATGCCATTGGCTTTAGGGCCTTGGAAGCGCACGACCAACACCAAGTCACCCAGCAATTCCCCCTGTGCATAGGCCTGATGCACCGCTGCCTCGCAGTCGAACACCTTGGCCGGCGCACGAATATGCCAAAAGGCGGTATTAACCGACGAGGTTTTCAGCATGGCACGCCCCAAGTTACCGCTGAGCAATTGCATCCCAGCTTCAGGAGCAAAAGGCGCAGCTGCCGTGCGCACGATGTCCGAGTCAGGACTCTGCTCAGGCAACTCACGCCAAGCCAATTGCCCGCCCTCCAACCACGGCTCACGGGTGTAGGCGGCCAAACCGGAACCCGCAACCGTCTCGACATCGCCATGCAACAAGCCGGCATCCAGCAACTCACGAATAATCCACGCCGGGCCTCCTGCGGCCTGAAACTGATTCACGTCCGCTGCACCATTGGGATACACCCGGGCCAGCAGCGGTACCACTTTTGACAGCGCGGCTAAATCCTCCCAAAGCAACTCGTAACCAGCCGCACGGGCTATCGCCGGAAGGTGCAGGGTCAAATTGGTCGAACCGGCCGAGGCCAGCAAACCCACCAAGGCATTCACTAACACCCGGCTATCCACGTGTTTACCCAGCGGTAAATGCCGCTCACCTTGCCGACTATTGCGTGCCACCAAACGTGCCGCTTCAGCCGTCATTGCCACGCGCAAGGGCGTATGCGGATGCACAAAGGCACTGCCCGGCACATGCAAGCCCATAATTTCCATCAACAACTGATTGGTATTGGCAGTGCCATAAAACGTGCAGGTGCCGTCTTGGTGATAGGCGGCCAACTCGGCGGCCAGTAACTCTTCACGACTGGCCTCGCCGCGCGCAAAACGCTCACGAACGGCAGCTTTATCTTTATTCGGCAAACCAGAATGCATGGGGCCGGCCGGCACCAGCACTGCGGGTAAATGGCCAAAGTGCAACGCGCCGATCAACAGGCCGGGGACGATTTTGTCGCAAACGCCCAAATACAAACCGCCGTCAAACACGCCATGGCTCAGACCGATGGCTGTGGCTTGGGCGATTAAATCACGGGAAAACAGCGACAGCTGCATGCCGCCCTCGCCTTGGGTAATGCCATCACACATGGCCGGCACACCGGCGGCAAACTGCGCG
>JBBKVZ010000001.1:0-14036 GCA_037968715.1 Pseudomonas sp. | reverse complement strand
CGGATTCTCACCGAGCCGCACGCCTCGCTCACCGAACAATATTGCGAGCTATTAAAGACCGAAGGCCTGCACATTGAGTTTGCCAGTGATGGCATTCAGCGCATTGCCGAAATTGCCTGGCAGGTAAACGAAAAAACTGAAAATATCGGCGCACGACGCCTGCACACGCTACTCGAGCGCCTGCTCGAAGAGCTGTCGTTCAGCGCCGGCGAACTGGCCAATGAGCACGATAGCCCGGTCACCATCGATGCCGCCTACGTGAACAATCATCTTGGCGAACTGGCCGAGGATGAAGACTTGTCGCGCTATATCCTCTAACGTCGTCCGCCGCTGCAGGCGTGAAGTACTCGCGCACGCTAAACAACAGCCGCAGACCTTAAGTCTGCGGCTGATTACTTTCTGCAGGAGCATAAAATGCGCATTCCTACCGCCATCGAGCTACACAAAGCCTCGAAAACCCTGACGCTTAAGTATGCCAATGGCGATATCTATCAACTGCCCGCCGAGTTTTTGCGCGTGCATTCACCCTCAGCCGAAGTGCAGGGCCACGGCAAGCCCATATTGCAAACGGGCAAGCTCAACGTCGGTTTAACCCGCATCGAGCCGGCCGGGCAGTACGCACTAAAACTGTGCTTCGACGACGGTCACGACAGTGGCTTGTTCACGTGGAACTACCTCGATGAACTCGGCCAGCGCCAGCCAGAACTCTGGCAAGACTACCTGGACACCTTGCGCGCGGCCGGCAAAACTCGCGACCCAGCTGAGTCGGTCGTTAAGTTAATGCTCTAATCCGTGGTTAGGGCGAGTTTTCTAATCGTCCTTGGCATAATCTGTCACACGTCGGCTATAAAATGCTGAACTTGCAGATTTTTACCCACTCAGGTAACCAAGGAGCTGGCAGGTTTCATGCATTTAAAATAAGTTAGGTGCTATGCAACCAATGGAGTTCGCTCCGCCACCCGGTAACTCGACCCGTACCCTGTTTCTCGGCTTGTGTCAGCGCCGCGCCACACAGTAGCCTGACAGGTACTGCCCAGAACAATGGAGTGTTGTAGATGACGAATAAAGATAATAAAGCCAGTGAAGATCTGAAAATCCAAGCGATGGACAACACTCTTGGTTTGAATCCGGTAATAGGCATTCGCGGCAAAGACATTCTCACTGCCGCACGCACCGTTATGCTGCAGGCCGTCAAGCAGCCTATTCACAGCGCCAAACATGTTGCCCACTTCAGCCTAGCGATGAAGAACATCTTGCTCGGTCAGTCACAGATGGAGCCCGAGGCCGGTGATCGCCGCTTCGCGGACCCTACCTGGAGTCAGAACCCGCTCTACAAACGCTATATGCAGACCTACCTGTCATGGAGCAAGGAACTGCACGACTGGATCGGCGAAAGCAAGCTGGACGAGCAGGACATCAGCCGTGGTCACTTTGTCATCAAGCTGCTTACCGATGCGATGGCCCCCACTAACGGCATGGCCAACCCAGCGGCCGTTAAACGCTTTTTCGAGACCGGCGGCAAAAGTCTGCTCGATGGTTTGGGCCATCTAGCTAAAGACATCGTTAACAATGGCGGCATGCCCAGCCAGGTCAACATGTCGGTGTTTGAAGTGGGCAAAAGCCTGGCGAACACCGAGGGCGCAGTGGTGTTTCGCAATGACATATTGGAGTTAATCCAATACACCCCGGCGACCGAACAGGTGCACGAACGCCCTCTATTGGTCGTGCCGCCGCAGATCAACAAATTCTATGTGTTCGATTTGTCCCCAGAGAAGAGCGTCGCGCGTTTTTGCGTACGTAACCAGCTACAAACCTTTGTGATTAGCTGGCGAAACCCGACCAAGGCGCAGCGTGAGTGGGGCCTATCGAGCTATATCGAGGCGCTTAAAGAAGCCATTGATGTGGTGTGCTCAATTACCGGCAGCAAAGACATCAATATGCTTGGTGCCTGCTCCGGCGGCATGACCACCGCTTCCCTGCTTGGCCACTACGCCGCCATTGGCGAAACCAAGGTGCATGCGCTGACCTTGCTGGTCAGCGTGCTCGACAATCGCCTTGAGTCAGACGTGGCCTTATTCGCCGATGAGAAGAGCCTAGAAAGCGCCAAGCGCCGCTCTTACCAAGCCGGCGTACTCGAAGGTAAAGACTTGGCCAAGGTATTTGCTTGGATGCGTCCAAACGACTTGATCTGGAACTACTGGGTTAACAACTACCTGCTGGGTAACGAGCCGCCTGTCTTTGACATTCTGCATTGGAACAACGACACCACGCGCCTACCAGCGGCCTTGCATGGCGAGTTTATCGACATGTTCAAGAACAACCCGCTAACCCGCGCAGGTGCATTGGAAGTGTGCGGCACGCCGATTGACCTCAAACAGGTCACCTGCGACCTGTTCTGTGTTGCCGGTACCACAGACCACATTACCCCGTGGGAGTCGTGCTACAAGTCGGCCAACTTGTTCGGTGGCAAATGCGAGTTCGTACTGTCGAGCAGCGGCCATATTCAAAGCATCCTCAACCCGCCAGGTAATCCAAAGTCACGCTACATGACCAATACGACCATGCCTGCCGACCCAAAAGCCTGGCAAGCCAGCGGCACCAAGCATGCTGATTCTTGGTGGCTGCATTGGCAATCTTGGCAGGCAGAGCGGGCCGGGGCACTGAAAAAGACCCCAACCTCGCTTGGCAATAAGGCTTTCCCAGCACGCGAAGCCGCTCCCGGCACTTACGTACACGAGCGCTAGGCCGTAAGCGGAAAGGCTCCGGTGAGCCGCAAAACCGTCTAAGTCCTTGGCTCAAGCACGAGCATCGGCGACGGTTTGCGTCAACCTGGGAGTGCTTTGGATAAAGACTCCCAGCAGTACAACCTTTAGGGCCACCGATATGTCACAAGCATTTATTTTTCGCACCATTGACCTCGACGGCAATACCATCCGTACGGCCGTACGACCTGGCAAGCCACACCTCACTCCGCTGCTGGTGTTTAACGGCATTGGTGCCAACTTGGAGCTGATCTTCCCGTTCGTCAGAGCGCTTGACCCAGACCTTGAGGTCATCGCATTTGACGTACCCGGCGTGGGTGGCTCCTCTACACCGAACACACCCTACAGATTCCCCGGGCTGGCCAAGCTTGCCGCGCGCATGCTCGACTATCTCGACTACGGCCAAGTCAGCGCGATTGGCGTGTCATGGGGCGGCGCATTAGCCCAGCAGTTTGCGCACGACTACCCCGAGCGCTGCAAAAAACTGATTCTCGCCGCCACCGCCGCGGGTGCGGTAATGGTGCCCGGCAAGCCAAAAGTATTAATGCTGATGGCCAGTCCGCGGCGCTATATCCAACCCTCTTACGGTGCACATATTGCCCCAGAGATTTACGGCGGCGCATTTCGACGCGACAAGACCTTAGCGCTGTCGTTCGCCAGTAAGGTGCGTTCATCGGGCAAGCTCGGTTACTACTGGCAACTGTTCGCCGGCATGGGCTGGACCAGCATTCATTGGTTGCACAAAATCAAGCAACCCACACTGGTGCTGGCCGGGGATGATGACCCGCTGATCCCGCTGGTCAACATGCGTTTGCTAGCTTGGCGGATACCCAACTCACAACTGCATGTGCTTGATGACGGCCACCTATTTTTGATCACTCGCGCCGAGACAGTGGCACCAATAATCATGAAGTTTCTGCAAGAAGAGCGTCAGCGCGCCGTGATGCATCCACAACACACCGTCACCCACAACCACTGATGGGTAGCACACAATAACGGGCTAGATTACTTGACCCACAAGCGAGGCAGGTGTAACAAAGTCGATCGCGCGCACTACTGTCAACGCAGCAGTAGCATGCACAGAAATATAAGCCTTGCGGCTTGATTTTGGCGGTATGACGACGGAGTGTTACCCCCCATGCAAGAAAAACAAAAAACAGATACCTTGCCCGCACCGCTGGCGCAGATCAGCATGCAGAACGCAATGCTCGGTTTGCGCGGCAAAAGCCTTACTGCAACACTGCGCACCTTGGCCTTTCAAGGACTGCGCCAACCCATACACAGCGCACGCCATGCACTGAGTCTTGGGGCCAAGCTCACACGGGTAATGCTCGGCGACAACCTCTACCAACCCGACCCGAAAGACGCCCGCTTTACAGACCCTACCTGGCGACAAAATCCACTCTATAGCCGCAGTTTACAGGCCTATCTTGCCTGCCAAGCACAGACTCAAGACTGGCTAGAACAGAGCAATTTATCGACCGACGACCGCGAACGTACCCGTTTTATTATCGACCTGATCAGCGACGCGCTTTCCCCCTCCAACAGCCCTCTAAATCCATTAGCCGTTAAAGAGCTGTTTAACTCCGGCGGCATAAGCCTGGGTAAAGGCCTGCGCGAACTCGTCGATGACCTCTTGCACAATGGCGGCATGCCCAAGCAGGTCAATAAACAGGCTTTTGAAGTGGGCCGTAATTTAGCTTGCACGCCAGGCGCGGTGGTATTTCGCAACGAGTTTTTTGAGCTCATTCAATACAAGTCGATGAGCGAAAAACAGTACGCCATTCCGCTACTGATCGTGCCGCCGCAGATTAATAAATTTTATATTTTTGATCTCAGTCCGGAAAAAAGCTTCGTGCAATTTGCCCTTAAGAATGATCTGCAGGTGTTTGTCTTGAGCTGGCGCAACCCGCAGTCAAGGCACCGCGAATGGGGCTTATCGACATACGTGCAAGCGCTGGAGAAAGCCACCGACGTGTGTCGCGAAATCTGCGCCAGCCCGTCGGTAAATTTACTCGGCGCCTGTGCCGGAGGCCTAACAAACGCGGCGCTACAGGGCTACTTACAGGCAAAAAAACAGCTGCGTAAGATCAACAGCAGTACGTATTTGGTCAGCCTGCTCGACAGCCAAACCGACAGCCCCGCCATGCTGTTTGCTGATGAGCAAACGCTCGAAGCAGCCAAACGTCACTCCTACCAACGTGGCGTGCTCGACGGCCGCGAGATGGCTCGAGTATTTGCCTGGATGCGGCCAAATGATTTGATCTGGAATTACTGGATCAATAATTACTTGCTCGGCAAACAACCGCCAGCCTTCGATATTCTGTACTGGAACAACGACAACACCCGCCTACCTGCGGCTCTGCACGCTGACTTTTTAGACTTCTTCAAAATTAATCCGTTCAAACATCCTGGCGGCATGGAGGTTTGCGGCATGCCGATTGACCTTAAAAAAATCAAGGTCGACAGCTTTAGCGTGGGTGGTATTAACGATCACATCACGCCCTGGCGCGCCGTGTATCGCTCATCACAATTGCTCGGTGGCAAACGTCGTTTTGTACTCTCCAACAGCGGGCATATTCAAAGCATTCTCAATCCACCGAGCAATCCCAAAGCCAACTACTACGAAAACCTCACGCTTTGCACTGACCCACTGGACTGGCGCGCTGAAGCGCAACACATTCAGGGCAGCTGGTGGACACCGTGGCTTGAATGGATCCAGCACCGGGCGGGCGAACGCCGGGACACACTGAAAACCATCGGCAATCAAACGTACCCGGCCATGGAGGCTGCACCCGGGACGTACGTCCACTTACTCTGAAAGCACTGTCGCCAAGCCAGCCGGCGACAGCCAACCAGCGCAACACTCACTGACGAACAAGACCGGATGAAAACACGCGACCGCATTCTTGAATGTGCCCTGAGCTTATTCAACCAAGAGGGCGAACCCAATGTTTCGACCCTGCAAATCGCCAACGAACTGGATATCAGCCCAGGCAACCTTTACTACCACTTCCACGGTAAAGAGCCACTGGTACTGGAGTTATTCGCGCGTTTTCAAGCTGAAATGGCGCCGCTGCTCAACCCACCAGACAACGCACAATTGGAAGCTGAAGATTACTGGTTGTTTCTGAACTTAATTGTCGAGCGCCTAGCCCAATTTCGTTTTCTGTTCCAAGACTTGTCGAACCTTGCCAGTCGCCTGCCAAAACTGGCACGCGGCATTCGTCATTGGTTAAACGCACTCAAACGCACTCTTGCCGAACTACTTGCGCGCCTGAGTACTGAAAAACTATTACAAAGTGACACCTTGGCCCTGGGTCAGCTCGTTGAGCAAATCACCCTAACCTTACTATTCTCGCTGGACTACCAACGCATCCTTGGCAACCTTGGCGAGAACCGCCTAGTGGTCTTTCAAGTGATCATGCTAATTGCGCCGCACCTAGTAGAAGGTGCTCGACTTACTGTCGAACAACTCGCCCAGCACTACCTGACAGCCTGACGCCCTTAACAACTGAAAGCTGTCGCTAAATAAACAAGCCTAAACGCAAACGCCCGGCACTAGGCCGGGCGTTTGCGTTATCTGAAAGAATCAGATCAGGTTGCCAGTGCTCACCGGAGTGACCGCAGCAACAGGTGCAGCAGCTTCAACTGGCTTTACCGCAGCAGGCTTAGCTACTGGCTTGGCCGCTGGCTTAGCTGCTGCTTTAACAGCGGGCTTAGCTGCAGGCTTGGCAACTGCTTTAACAGCAGGTTTAGCAACGACCTTTTTCACGGCAGGCTTAGCTACCGCTTTGGCTGCAGGCTTAACCGACAGACCGGTAAGCTTTTCGATCTGCTTAGTCAGCATCTCTACTTTGCTATGCAATTCTTTTACTTCGTTACGGCTTGGCACACCAAGACGCGAAATGGCGTTGTTCAGGCGCTTGTCGAAAGCATCTTCCAACTCGCTCCACTTACCCAAAGCCTTTTCTTTAACTTCTTCAACTTTCGACTTAGCAGAGTCAACAGAAGTCTTAACTGTGCCAACTTGCTTGCTTACTTCAGCCTTAGCCAGCTTTTCAGCTTTCTCGCCATCAGTAACCAAGCCATCAAACAGCTTCTCGCCGTCTTTGCTGACTTTGGAGTAGGCACCAAGACCTGCCAACCAAATTTGACGCGAATACTTTTCTACTTCGTTAACCCAAGTAGTGCTTTCTTTTTCGATCGATTTTTTGCTAGCCATAATATTCCCCTTATTTAGCCTTAGCCGCGCGCTCGAGCACTTCATTGAGCAAGTCGAGCTTAGCAGAGAGTGTGTCTATGTCGTGGCGGGAAGGAATGCCTAGACGATTCAAACCGCTAGCCACGCGACGATCGAAAGCGTGCTCGATTTTCGTGAAGCGCTCTTCAACCTTGCCCTTAACACCTTCAACGCGATCTTTAACGTCAACTTTAACGTTGTCGATTTGGCTGTTGGCAGCTTCAACCTGCTGATCTACCAGCTTCTTGCCCTGCTTCTCAACGCCTTCACCGGCCTTGATCAGATCGTGCAAGTAATCTGCACCTTCTTTGCCTGCCTTGGCGTAAGCGCCAAGACCTGCCAGATAAATTTTACGTGCATAGCCCTTAACATCAGTAAACACGTTGGTTTCGCTAGCGATTTTGCTGGCGGCTTTCTTGACTGCAACTTTAGCCATGATGCACCTCACACAGAGTGATAAAAGAGTCGCCCTTCTTCAGGGCTTATGTGCAAGGTAACGAGGAAAATTAGAAACTACATACTAAGCAGCAAAAATAAATAACTATTCTCCAAGCCCAACGCAAGAACATCGGCCATGGGTCGCTGCCTGTGGCTATGCCTGCAGTGATTTATCCAAAGTACTTTCGATTTCACGCTTGATACTGCTACCCATCGCCGACAGCAGTAGTCCGAGGTTCAGCTCAACCCGAACGTGATTCTCGGTCACGGCAATCACGCCGTCCGCGCCGCTGCGCTTAAATTCTAGGTTGTTCCCCGCCCAGCGATACCGCACGTCGTATTCGGCAGCCAAGCGCTCGGCTAACTGCTCAGCTTTCGCCCGAGCGCCACTGAGCCCTAAGGAATGTGCACGTTCAACTTTAATCCGGGCCATCAAAAACTCCTGACTGCGACCATAAGTCGCGTGACTATAACAGGCCCTCGCAGCGCACTGAGCGAATGCAACCGCGCGCCGCCAAGACAAAGCCTGCCGTCGGGATTAGAATGGCCGGCACTTTCTTGCGGTGACAGTGAAATGAACGATCCACGCAAAGCCGGCGACGGCGAACCGACGACCCACTTCGGCTTCCAGAACGTACCGGAAAGCGAAAAGGCGCAAAAGGTTGCTGAAGTATTCCATTCGGTGGCAGCCAAATACGACTTAATGAACGACCTGATGTCTGCCGGCGTGCATCGCCTGTGGAAGCGCTTCACCATCGAACTCTCAGGTGTACGCAGTGGCAACCGGGTACTGGATATCGCGGGCGGCACGGGCGATCTGACCAAGCAGTTTTCCCGCTTGGTCGGCCCGACTGGCGAAGTGGTATTGGCCGACATCAATGCCTCCATGCTGCAAGTGGGCAGAGATCGCTTGCTCGATTTAGGTGTGGCGGGCAACGTCAAGTTCGTTCAGGCGGATGCAGAAAAACTGCCCTTCCCGGACAACTACTTCGACGTAGTAACCATCGCGTTTGGTCTGCGCAATGTCACCCACAAAGAGGACGCCCTGCGCTCGATGCTGCGTGTACTCAAACCTGGCGGGCGCTTGCTGGTGTTGGAGTTCTCCAAGCCGACCAGTAATTTACTCTCCAAGACCTATGATGCTTACTCGTTCAGCTTGCTGCCAATGATCGGTAAGTTGATCACCGGCGATGCTGACAGCTATCGCTACCTGGCTGAGTCGATCCGCATGCACCCGGATCAGGAAACCCTCAAAGCGATGATGGTTGAAGCGGGATTCGAGCGCACCAGTTATCACAATATGACTGGCGGCATCGTCGCGCTGCACCGTGGCATTAAGCCCTGATGCTTATTGCCGGGCTGCTGGCCGGTGTTGAACTTGGCCTCAACCGCATGCTGCGCATGGACAGCACGGCACTGCCGCGACTGGCCCGTTTAAGCGGCAAAGTAATTGCCGTGGACGGGCAAAGTCCCGCCTTGCAACTGTTCATTCTGCCCAGCGGCGACGGCCTGCAACTCGCCAGTACTTGGCTGGCACCCGCCGACTGCTGCTTGCAGGCCAACCCGGGCGAACTGCTGCAACTGGCACTGGCCAAAGACAAAACCGCAGTGCTGCATCGCCCGCAGGTCAGCCTGAGCGGCGACAGTGCCGTACTGATGGAGTTAGCTGAAATTCTGCAAGACCTTGAGCTGGACTGGGAATATGAGCTGTCCCGCTGGCTTGGCCCGGTGGGTAGCCAATTGCTCGGCAGCCATGTGCGCAGTCGCGCCCGTTGGGGCAGCCAGAGCCTGAGCAGCCTGCGGCAAAATTTGGCCGACTATCTCAGCGAAGAGTCGCGCACCTTAGTCGGGCAACGCGAAGCCGACGTCCGTTTTGCCGAGCTAGACCGCCTGAAGCTTGATCTCGACCGCCTCGATGCGCGTATTGCGCGTCTTTCTCTGCCGCCTGCGCGGCCCACGCCCACAACGCCTAGCGATCCTGTATGAAGCTGCTCGCCGTTCGCCGTTTGTTCCGTATCTTGCGTGTCGTGGTGCGTTATCGCCTCGACGACCTGTTGCTGGCTTTGCCCCTGCCTTGGTGGGTACGCGCATTAAGCGCGCTATTGCCGTGGCGCTGGCTGCCGCGTAAACCCCTCGATTACTCACGCGGGGCGCGCTTGCGCTTGGCGCTGGAAGACTTAGGGCCGATTTTCATCAAATTTGGCCAACTGCTCTCGACCCGCCGCGACTTACTACCGCTGGATATCGCCGACGAGCTGGCCAAGTTGCAAGACCAAGTGCCACCGTTCGACGCCAAGCTCTCGGTCGCGCGCATTGAGGCGCAGCTAGGCGCCAAGGTCAGCGACATTTTTGCCCGCTTTGACCGTGAGCCACTGGCATCCGCCTCTGTCGCGCAAGTGCATGCCGCACAGCTGAAAAGTGGTGAGGAGGTGGTGGTTAAAGTTATTCGCCCCGGCCTCAAGCCAATCATCAAGCAAGACTTGGCCTGGCTGTATTTGCTGGCCAAACTGGCCGAAGCACTGTCCAGAGAAGCGCGGCGCCTGCACCCCGTGGAAGTGGTCAGCGATTACGAAAAGACCATCTACGACGAACTTGACCTGCTCCGCGAAGCCGCTAATGCCAGCCAATTGCGCCGCAACTTTACTGACTCAGACATGCTCTACGTACCGCAGGTGTATTGGGACTTATGCCGGCCCAAAGTGCTGGTCATGGAACGTATTTACGGCATTGCCGTAACGGACCTGGCGACCCTTGCCGACCAGCGCACTGATATGAAACTGCTGGCCGAACGCGGCGTGGAGATCTTCTTCACCCAAGTATTTCGCGATAGTTTCTTTCACGCCGACATGCACCCCGGCAACATCTTCGTCAGCACCCGCACGCCGTGGAACCCGCAATATATAGCCATCGACTGCGGCATCATTGGCAGCCTGACCCCAGAAGACCAAGACTATTTGGCGCGTAACCTGATCGCCTTCTTCAAGCGCGATTATCGGCGTGTGGCGCAGTTACACATAGATTCCGGCTGGGTGCCGGCCGACACCAAGGTTAACGACTTTGAAGCGGCCATTCGCACGGTCTGCGAGCCAATTTTTGAGCGGCCGCTGAAAGATATTTCCTTCGCCCAGCTGCTGCTGCGCCTGTTTCAAACGGCCCGACGCTTTAATATGGAAATCCAGCCGCAGTTAGTGCTGCTGCAAAAAACCCTACTGAACATCGAAGGCCTCGGTCGCCAGCTGTATCCCGATCTCGATCTGTGGAATACCGCCCAGCCGTTTCTGGAGCGCTGGATGCGCGAACGCATCAGCCCCACCCAGCTGTTGCGCAACCTGCAGCACCAAGCCGAGCAAGTCCCGCACCTGTCGCAGATGGCCCGCGAAACCCTAGAGCGTCTGCGCCAACCCGCGACTAACAGCACAGCGGCCACACCTAGCCGCTTGGCCTGGCCCGGCCGTTTGCTCGGCGCGGTATTAGTTGCCGGCGCAGTTAGCCAAGGGCTGGCCTTAACACTGGTGACGTGGCCTGCGTGGTCGATGCTAGTCGGTGGCCTCTATTTGATCGTGCGCCGATAGCCGCACCGCCAGTGAACTGGCAGACTAAACACCTATTTTTTAACGGCCGCGGCAGCGGCTTACAGCGGAACCGATATGAGTGACTGGTTAGACACGATTAAATGGGACGCTGACGGTTTAGTGCCAGCGATCGCCCAAGACTACCAAACAGGCCGCATACTGATGATGGCTTGGATGAATCGCGAAGCGCTGCAACTGACGGCGAACGAGAATCGCGCCATCTATTGGTCACGTTCACGCGGCAAACTCTGGCGCAAGGGCGAAGAGTCCGGGCATGTGCAGAAGTTGCATGAGCTGCGCCTAGACTGCGACGCCGACGTGATTATTTTAATGGTCGAACAACTCGGCGGCATTGCCTGCCATACCGGACGCCAGAGCTGTTTCTATCGCGTATATGCACAGGGCGAATGGAAAATTGTTGAACCGGTTATCAAAGACCCCGCCGCCATTTACGCCACAGGACATAGCCATGAGTGACACCCTTAGCCGTATCGCCGAAGTGTTGGAGGCGCGCAAAGGCGCAGCCGCCGACAGTTCCTATGTGGCCAGCCTGTATCACAAGGGCCTGAACAAGATTCTCGAGAAAGTCGGTGAGGAGTCGGTGGAAACCATTCTCGCCGCTAAAGATGCCGCTGTAAGTGGCGACTGCAGCGACCTGATCTATGAAACCGCCGATCTGTGGTTTCACAGCATGGTCATGCTCGCCTCACTCGGCCAACATCCGCAGGCGGTACTCGATGAGCTGGATCGCCGCTTTGGCCTGTCCGGCCACGACGAAAAAGCCGCCCGCGCCAGCACTCATCCACAACCAATAAATGAGGTGAAATAGTCATGGGTATTTTTGACTGGAAACACTGGATCGTAATTCTGATCGTAGTGATCTTGGTGTTCGGCACCAAGAAGCTTAAGGGCTTGGGCACTGACGTTGGCGAGTCGATCAAAGGCTTTCGCAAAGCCATGAACGATGACGAAAAAACCGCAGAGGAGGAGCCAAAACCGGCAGCCGCTCCGCTCAATCAGTCGAGCACCATCGACGTGCAAGCGCAAAAAGTTGAACAGCCAGCGCACAAGGAATAACCGAGCATGTTCGGCATCAGTTTTGGTGAGTTACTCCTGATTGGCCTAATCGCCCTATTGGTTCTCGGCCCTGAACGCTTGCCCGGTGCCGCGCGCACTGCGGGGCTATGGGTGGGGCGTTTAAAACGCAGCATTAACTCGATCAAGCTGGAAGTCGAACGTGAACTTGGCGCCGACGAAATTCGCCGTCAGTTACACAACGAAAACATCATGGCGCTGGAGAGCAAAGCGAAAACGCCGAGCACCCCAGCCCTAGATGAAAGTAGCCAAATGACCGCCTTAGCAAAACCCGCGGCACCGCCCATTGAACCGCCTCAACCGCCGCGTGCCCTATGAGCAGCCAACCCGCTGAAGAACCAACTCGCAACTCCCAAGCCCAGCAGCAAATGCCGCTGGTCGCCCACCTGACCGAACTGCGCACGCGCTTATTGCGCTGCGTCAGCGCGATCTTTTTGATCTTTGCCGGGCTGTTTTATTTCGCGCAAGACATCTACACCTTCGTCTCTGCGCCGCTGCGGGCCTATTTACCACCCAACGCGACCATGATTGCTACTGACGTGGCCTCGCCATTTATCGCGCCATTCAAGCTGACCATGGTAGTCGCGCTGTTTCTGGCCATGCCGGTCATTCTGCAGCAAATCTGGGGCTTTATCGCACCGGGCCTGTACAAGCACGAGAAGCGCATTGCCATGCCGCTGTTGGCGTCCAGCATTGTGTTGTTCTACGCCGGAATGGCTTTTGCCTATTATCTGGTGTTCCCGATCATTTTCCACTTCTTCGCCAGCGTAACGCCCGAAGGCGTGTCGATGATGACCGACATCAACAGCTACCTCGATTTCGTCTTGACCCTGTTTTTCGCCTTTGGCGTTGCCTTCGAGATCCCTGTCGCCGTGGTCCTTCTGGTGTGGATTGGCGTGGTTGATGTTGCCTACCTGCGCAAAATTCGCCCTTATGTAGTGATTGGCTGCTTTGTGGTGGGCATGGTGCTGACCCCACCGGATATCTTCTCGCAAACCCTGCTGGCAGTACCGATGTGGATGCTCTTTGAAGTGGGAATTCTGTTCGGCAACTTGGTTCATAAGCGCGGCGAACATCCCGACGATGAATCGGCCGACAGCGACGGCGACCAACCGCCCGCCACCCAGCCGTGAACCTACTGCTCTTGGAAGACGGCGATTTTAGCGCCGCCGACCGCGTACTGCTGCAAGGCCGGCGCCTCAAACACCTGCAAGAAGTGCATCGCGCCGAAGTCGGCGACACCTTACGGGTTGGCCGTATCGACGGTTTGATGGGCCAAGGCCAATTATTGCGCCTGGATGCCGAGGCCGCTGAACTACAAATTAGCCTCGAGCAGACCGCACCCGCCAAGCTGCCGCTGATCCTGCTGCTAGCCCTACCGCGGCCAAAAATGCTCAAGCGCGTGCTGCAAACAGTCGCCAGCATGGGCGTGCCTAAACTGATTTTGCTGAATAGCTATCGGGTGGAAAAGAGCTTCTGGCAAACCCCGTTTCTGCAGCCAGAGGCAATCCGTGAGCAACTGATTCTCGGCCTAGAGCAAGCCCGCGATACCGTACTGCCGGAAGTGCTGATCGAAAAACGCTTTAAACCCTTCGTCGAAGACCAGCTCAGCGAGCTGGCTCAAGGCAGCCTCGGGCTGGTCGGCCATCCCGGCGACTATCCTGCGTGCCCTCGCGCACTGAGCCAACAGGTCACCCTAGCGATAGGCCCGGAAGGCGGCTGGATTCCTTACGAGGTTGAAAAACTGCAAGCAGCAGGCTTGCAACCGGTGCAGCTTGGACCGCGAATTTTGCGGGTAGAAACCGCTGTTACCGCCCTGCTCGCGCGGCTGTTTTAACCCTACGCTGGCTTAGTGTGCCAGTGCGCGGGCAATAGCTGGCCGCGCAGTTGCGGCGCCTCACGCAAGGTCATCTCACGCGCCAGCAA